>NZ_QAIM01000509.1:8197-10755 GCF_003061035.1 Acidovorax sp. HMWF018 | reverse complement strand
CACGCCCAGCAGGTCGCTGACAGTGCCCAGCACGCGGCGCACGTCGGCATGCGTCTTGGGCTCCAGCTGCACCACGGTGAGGCCCAGCGCCTCCAGCCGGTCACTGGCGCGCGAGCTGACGGACATCAGCACCACATCGGGCTTGAGTGCCACAACGGCCTCGATGCTTGGGTCCAGCCCGCCCCCCACCTTGGGCAGCTTGGCAATCACGGCCTCCGGCCAGTTGGAGTAGCGGTCCACGCCCACCAACCGGTGGCATTGCTCCAGTTCGCACACGCTTTCGGTCAGCGAGGGCAACAGGCTGACGATGCGCTGGGGGGGCCGGGGCAGCGAGACCTCGCGGCCCCGGTCGTCCCGGATGTGCACCGGCTGCGCACGCGCGAGGCCGGCCATCAGCAGGCCCAGCAGCACCAAGATGGCGATGACCCACAGGATGCGGCGCACGGGGGTTGGTTTCATCAGCAGGGTTCCTTCAAAGTGAGAGGCAGACCGGCAGCCATCAACGTGACCCGTGGACACACCTGCGCCACCTGCTGGTTGAGCATGCCCAGCGCATCGACAAAGGCGCGCACCTCGCGCCCCATCGGGATGACCCCCAGGCCAATTTCGTTGCCCACCAGAACAACGGGCCCGGGGGACTGCCGAATTGCTTCCAAAAACATAGCAGCCTGGGCATTCCACTCTAGCGCTTGCGCCTGTTTTTGCTCCAAATCCATGGTTTCGAACCCCAGGGGCATGGTCCAGTGGGTGAGCCACAGCGTTAGGCAGTCCACCACCACCAGGGTTTGCGGCGCGCTGTGCCGCGCAACGGCAGCGGCCACATCGCGCGGCTCTTCCACCGTCTGCAAACCTGGCACGCGCTCGGCGCGGTCGCGCTGGTGGCGGGCGATGCGCTCGCGCATCTCGTCGTCCCAGGCCTGCCCGGTGGCGATCAGCACGGCGCGGTGGTCGGCGGATCGGGCCAGCCAGTCGCGTGCCAGCAGCTCAGCACGGCGGGATTTGCCACTTTTCTGACCGCCCAGGATGAGCTCGGTAGTGATGGGGTGCGACGCGGATGTCATGCTTTGCTCTGGCCGCCGAGAAGATGCGCAACCGCCTCGGGGCTGGACGGGAACCACGCATGGAAGTAGCTGGCATGGATGCTGCCCTGCTGGTACAGAGCCTCACCCGCATCCCGCGCAACCGCCTCGTTGGGCCGCGCCGTGCGGGCCACCACGGGAGCGCTGCTGTCGCTGGTCGAATAGTGGAAGGTGTGGCCGCGCAGCGTATGTCCTGCCACGGTCAGCTGCTGCGGCCCCAGGGCCGCCAGGCGCTTTTGCATGGTCACGCGGCCGGGCAGCAAGCCCCACAGCGGAGCCGCGCTGCCATCGGCCAGCGTGATGGAATCGAACAGCGCCATCATGCCGCCGCACTCTGCCCACAGGGGTTTGCCCGCTGCCACATGGGCGCGCAGGCTGGCCAACATGCCGGTGTTGGCCGCGATCTGCGCGGTGTGCAGCTCGGGGTAACCGCCGGGCAGCCACACGGCATCGCAGTCCGGCAACGCCGTGTCTTGCAGGGGCGAGAAGAACGCCACGCGGGCGCCCATCTGTTCCAGGCACTGCACATTGGCGGCGTAAGTAAAACAGAACGCCGCGTCACGCCCCACGGCCACGGTGCGGCCCGCGAGCAGCGATGGCGCAGCAATCTTCGAGGCGGGCGCCGGAAAGTCCACAGCCCAGCGCTGCATATCCTCCAGCGTCATCTGGCCCAGGGGGGTAGCGGCCAGGGCATCGGCCGCTGCGTCCAGCCGCTGCAGGCTGTCGTCCAACTCGTGCGCGGCCACCAGGCCCAGGTGGCGCTCGGGCAGCAGCGCGGCGCCAGCCTTGCCCGCAGCAGAGGCAGCACCAGGCTGCACCCGCATCAGCGCCCCCATCCAGTCATCCACATCGTGCAAGCCGTCACGCAACATGTCGGCATGGCGGGCACTACCGACGCGGTTGGCCAGCACACCGGCCCAGGGCAGGCCCGGGCGGTAGTGGCGCAGGCCATAGGCCAGCGCGCCAAACGTGCCCGCCATGGCGGAGGCATCGACCACCGCCAGCACCGGCACCGCAAAGTGCCGGGCCAGGTCGGCCGCGCTGGGGTTGCCGTCAAACAGACCCATAACGCCTTCGATGAGGATCAGGTCCGACTCGCGCGCAGCGTCGTGCAGGCGCTGCGCGCAGTCGGCCTCACCGTTCATCCACAAATCGAGCTGGTGCACCGGCGCACCACTGGCCAGCTGGTGCCAGTGCGGGTCCAGGAAATCCGGCCCGCACTTGAACACCCGCACCCGCCGGCCCTGGCGCGCATGCAGGCGCGCCAGGGCGGCAGTGACGGTGGTCTTGCCCTGCCCGGAAGCCGGGGCCGCGATCAGCAACGCGGGGCAGCGGGCAGCAGCGGTCGTCGCCAGGGTCACTGCGGCGCCCACTTCACACCGACGTACACCGTGCGGCCTGCGGTGGCGTAGGTGCGGGCCAGCTGGTAGTCCTTGTCGGCCAGGTTGTCGATGCGCGCCAGCAGCGTGTAGTCGCGGG
>NZ_QAIM01000509.1:0-8178 GCF_003061035.1 Acidovorax sp. HMWF018 | reverse complement strand
GCCGAGCACATTGGTATTGGCCACGGTGTCGAAGCGGCGGCCCGACGCCTGCACTTCGGCGCCCACGGTCCAGCCCGCCAGGCGGGTGTCGGCGCCGAAGGTGGCGTGCTGCTTGGCGCGGCGCGCCAGCTGCTTGCCGGTGTCCAGATCACGCGGGCGTTGCAGGTCAATGGAGCCATGCAATTGCACGTCGCCCACGCGGTGCGAGCCCGCAAACGTCACGCCCTTGTATTCGGCGCGGGCCGTGTTGGCGTAGCAGCCAAAGTCCGACAGGCACGTGCCTGGGCCAGAGAACGAAATCAGGTTGCTGACACGGTTGCGGAACAGCGTGGCAGAGAAGGTGCTGTTGCCCTGGGCGTAGCGCAGCGCCACTTCGGCATTGCGGCTGCTTTCGGGGCGCAGCGTGGCCACGCCATATTCGCTGAAGCGGTGGTACAGCGTGGGCGCACGGAAGGCCGTGCCCACCGACGCCGTGGCGCGCCACTGCGGGGTGATGGCGTAGCCGTAGGCCACGCTGCCAGTGCTCTTGCCACCGAACTCGCTGTCCGAGTCGTGACGCAGATTGAGCTGCACCGTGTGGCCTGCAGCGTTGTAGCCGTAGCCCAGCGCCAGCGCGTCTTGCGAGCGTTTGGCGTCGATGGGCTTGTTCTCCAGCCGGTCTTCGCGGCGCTCCAGGGCCGCCGTGACCAGGTGCGCGCCCTGGCGCCATTCATTCTGGAAGTAGTAGCCACGCAGGCGCGTGTCGCTCAGGTACGGCGAGGGGCGGGTTTCGTATTCGTCGCGCGAGTCGGTGATGGAAAAGCGCGTCTTGTAGGCACTGCTCCACTGCGCGATCCAGTTGAGGCCCAACGCGTGCATGGTGTGCAGGTTGCGGTCGTCCTTGCCCAGGCCGCTGTCGTAGCCGCTGTTGGTGTCGTTCAGCATGAGGGCGCCTTCGAGGCGATGCACTGCGTTCACCTGCAGGCCTACCCGCGCGTGGCCTGCCGTGCTGCGGTAGCCGTCACGGTCGGGGTTCTGTCCAGCGATGGGGCGCGCGTTGAAGCCCTTGCTGTCATCACGCGCCAATCCCAGGGCGTAGTCCAGCGTGCCGCTGGCACCACTGATCCCTGCCTCGAGCTTGGTGGTGTTGTGGCTGCCCACGCCCACGCCCACGTAGGGCGCCGTGCCGTTCTCACCGCGCTTGGTGAAGATCTGCACCACGCCGCCCAGGGCGTCCGAGCCATAGACAGCACCCGCCGGACCGCGCAGCACTTCAATGCGGTCGATGAGGCCCAGCGGAATGCTCTCCCAGGGCGCGCCACCGGTGGATTGCGAGTCGATGCGCACCCCATCGATGTACACCGCAGTAAAGCGCGACTCCGCGCCACGCAGAAACACGCCAGTGGTGGTGCCAGGGCCACCGTTGCGCGAGAACTCCACACCGGGGAGACGGGCCAGCAAGTCGGCCAGACCGGTGGCGCCACTGCTTTCGATGGTTTCGCGGTCCACGATGGAGATGTCGGCCACCAGGTCGGCCAGCGGCTGCGGGGTGCGCGTGGCTGCCACCACCGTTTCAGACAACGACGGTGCGCGCAGGTTTTGCGCCAGCAGCTCGCCGGTGGCCGGGGCGGTCTGTGCGAAAGCGGCGCAGGCGCTGCCAGCCAACAGTGACAGCAGTGCCAGGCGTGGGGCGGGCAGGCGCAACGACGCCACAGGGCGCGCACGAAGGGTACGGATTTTCATGGGGATCAAGGTCAACAAACAACCCGGGCCGGCCTCCCGCCAGCATGTGGGTGATACAGCCGCGCAGCGCCAAAAAAGGGCGCACGCAGCCACCGTGTTGGCCGGTATCCGGGCTGGCGGAACACCCCCCCAATGCCTTCCCAGGCGCTTGTTCAAGGCGCCCAGTGGCTTATGGATGGAGAGAGAATCAGGTGATTCGTCCGCTGACCGTTGCGGGGGCAGCGCAGGCTGGGCGGGTACCGGTGGTACGGCGCCTCCCTGCTTCCCGTTGAACTGCGGCATGTGAACCACACCGCGAGCACCAACATTTGGATTTTACGACCGTTTACAAGCTGCTCCCAGCGCGCCAGATCAAGCGGGCAACTCCGCATGGCACCCACGCGGCCGACAATGCACTTGTATCTGTTGCGCATTGCACACCACCGCAGCTTGGGGCCAGGGACCGCTCGGTGTCACACCGCCTACAATCCAAGGCTGTATGGCAATACCGTCCCCCACCGACCAGATCGCCGAGCGCGTGGAGCGCCTGCTGCTGCGACATGCGGAGTTGCAGCGCACCAATGCCCTGCTGGCTGATCAAGTTGCGGCACTGACGCAGGAGCGCGACTCGCTCAAATCCCGCTTGAGCGCAGCACGCGCCCGGGTGGATGCCCTGCTCGAACGCCTGCCCGCCGCCGCGCCGCTCACGAAAGAAGCCGAATGAAGCAAATCGAGGTGCAGATCCTGCAGCAAAGCTATCTGCTGACCTGCCCCGAGGGCCACGAAAGCCGCCTGCTGGACGCCGTGGAGCGCGTGGACACCGCGATGACGCGCATCCGCGATGCGGGCAAGGTCCGGGCGCGGGAACGTATCGCCGTACTGGCCGCGCTGAACCTGGCCTTCGAGATCGCCGACCGCGAAGCCGCAGACCTTGCGGCTGCAGCACAGCCCGTGGCAAGTCCATCTGCCAGTGCCAGCGCTCCCGTGGTGGGGCACCAGGAAAGCCTGCTGCCGGATACCGACCAGCAGCGTCTGCAAAGCCTGGTACAGCGTCTGGACGACGCTCTGGGCGACGACGGACGCCTTCTCTAGTCCTTGGTGTGCTAAGGCACACCGCTCCTCTTGCCCGTCCGTCACAGCCGCTTGCGGTCTTTACATCACCCCGAGCGCGCAGCGCCCGCTGGCAGCACCTACAATTGGCGGGTCTGCGAAGCTGTCGGGCTTAATATTTCCTTGAACCAATGCTCATTGAGCTCGGGCTTGGTACATCGTCCGGTGAGCGTGATCATCTCGCGTCAGATGAACCCAACGCCAGGCTGCCCTCGCCCACCTGACCCCCCGGTTCAGGATGAGAGTTCGGTGGCATTCGCAGACACCCTCTTCCCCATGCCCTGTCATTGCAAGCACTTGCTGCTGCGTCCGTGACAGGGCATTTTTCGCGGTTTTCCGCGTGCTCTGTTGTCCTTTGTTGCCTGATATCCCGCCATGCTCGATCCCTTGCTGATTGTTGAACTCGGTGTGCTCGGCCTGGCCACAGGCTTTCTGGCGGGACTCTTGGGCATTGGAGGGGGCATGCTGCTGGTGCCGTTCCTGACCTACATCCTGGGCGCTCGTCAGGTGGCGCCTGACTTGGCGGTGAAGATGGCGATTGCCACCTCCATGGCCACCATCATGTTCACCTCCATCTCCAGCGTGCGTGCCCATCACCGGCGCGGCGCC
The DNA here is from genome assembly GCF_003061035.1 of Acidovorax sp. HMWF018. Classification (NCBI taxonomy): domain Bacteria; kingdom Pseudomonadati; phylum Pseudomonadota; class Betaproteobacteria; order Burkholderiales; family Comamonadaceae; genus Acidovorax; species Acidovorax sp. HMWF018. The sequence goes on along the minus strand of NZ_QAIM01000509.1, from coordinate 4,758 downwards.
GTGCGGTGGGACATCGTCCAGCGACTCGCGCCCGGCATTGTGCTGGGTGGTTTCATCGCCAGCCTGGGTGTGTTTGCACTGCTCAAGGGCTCGTTTTTGGCGATCTTCTTCGCGCTGTTTGTGAGCTTTTCTGCCACGCAGATGTTTCTGGACAAGAAGCCCGCGCCCACGCGCCAGATGCCGGGTGGCGCAGGCCAGGTGGCGGCAGGCGGCGTGATCGGCTTTCTGTCGGGTCTGGTCGGCGCGGGTGGCGGCTTTGTCAGCGTGCCCTTCATGACCTGGTGCAATGTGCCCATCCACAACGCGGTGGCCACCAGCGCCGCTCTGGGTTTTCCCATCGCGCTGGCCAACGTGATCGGCTACGCCATTGGCGGGCAGAACGTGAGCGGCTTGCCACCGGCATCGCTGGGCTATATCTGGCTGCCGGCACTGGGAGTGATTGCCAGCTGCAGCGTGCTGACGGCCCCGCTGGGAGCCAAGGCGGCGCACAATCTTCCCGTCAAGCAGCTCAAGCGCGTGTTTGCCTCGTTGCTGTTTGGCCTGGCGGCCTACATGCTGTGGAAGGGCGTTTCGGCCGTATAAGGCCGACACAGAGGCGGACTCTCGGCCGTCTACCGAGCCGCAACCTCTGGTCGCTGAGCGCTGGAGCTTCAGGTGCTCAGCGGTCGGTGACGCCCCTGGGCCTTCAGCGGCAGGGGTTGGCTCAGCATGGCGCGGAACTGGTCTGCCGGCAGCCCCGGCGCACACAAAAAGCCCTGGTAGTGCTCGCACTGCATTTGCTGCAGCACCGCCTGCTGGGTTTCAGTCTCCACCCCTTCGGCCACCACTTCGATGTGCATGGCGCGGCCCATGCTGATGATGGCACTGACAATGGCACGGTCGCCATCGTCGTCGGGCAGGCCGCGCACAAAGGACTGGTCGATCTTCAGCTTGTGAATGGGTAGTTTCTTGAGATAGGCCAGGCTCGAGTAGCCGGTGCCGAAATCGTCGATCGCCAGGCCAATGCCCAGGTCTGCCAGCACGCGCAGGCGCTGCTCCATCTCCTGTGCGTCCTGCAGCAGGATGGATTCTGTCAGTTCCAGCTCCAGCAAAGTCGGAGGCAGTTGATGCACCGCCAGCAGGCGCGTGATGCGGTCCACAAAATCGGGCTGGCGAAACTCCAGCGCAGACACGTTCACGGAAATCATGATGGGCGTGCCGCTGTGCATCCACAGGGCGGCCTCGCGCACCGCTTGCTCCATCACCCAGGCGCCCAGCGTCACGATGTAACCCGACTCTTCAGCCAAGGGAATGAACACGGCAGGCGAGACGGCGCCGAACTCTGCATCCGTCCAGCGCAAAAGCGCCTCGGCGCCGGTGATGCGCCCGGTCGCCATATTGACCTGAGGCTGGTAGTGCACAGCCATGCGCTGCAGACCCAGCGCCTGGCGCATCGCATGTTCCATCTGCATGCGCGCAAGCAGGTTGGCGTTCATCTGCGGCTGGTAGAAGCCATAACTGCCGCGCCCACGCTCCTTGACGCGGTACATCGCGGTGTCGGACTGCTTGATGAGGTCGTCCAGCGTAGCGCCATCTTGCGGGTACAGCGCAATACCGATGCTGCACTGGATCGAAAAGCCCATGCTGTCGAGCATGAAGGGCTTGAGCATGTCGTCCAGAATCCGGCGCGCCACGCTCTCCGCAACGGATGCGTCGCCACCGTGCAGGTAGATGACAAATTCATCCCCCCCCAGGCGGCACAGCATGTCGGTTTGCCGCAAACAGGTCTGCAGACGCTCGGCCACCAATTGCAGCACCCGGTCCCCAAAGGGGTGCCCCAGGGAGTCATTGATGATCTTGAATCGGTCCATGTCCAGGAACAGGATCGCAAAGCCGGTGTCGCTCTGGCGTGCTCCCTGAATGGCGGTATCCACGCGCTGAGACAGCAGCAGGCGGTTGGGCAGACCGGTGAGGGCATCGCTGTAGGCCAGCTCTTCGATTCGCTTTTGCGCGGCGTGCTGCAGTGTGAGGTCGCGCATGAAGCCAATGCTTTGCACCAGCCGCCCTTCATCATCCCGCAGGGCCACCCAGGACAACTGGACAGCACAATACGCACCGTTGTCGCGGGGCAGCCACAACTCGCCTTCCCAGAAGCCATCCTGCGCCCAGCCCTGCAGGACCTGCTCCATGAACGAGGCATCCGAGCCACCGCCAAAAAGCGAGGCTGCCACACAGCCTTCAAAACCCTTGGCCGTGGGCCCCACGAGCCGCTCACACCCCGGGTTCATGCGCATGATGCGGTGCTGGCTGTCTGCGATGAAGATCGCATCCAGACTGGACTCGAACACGCGCGCGGCCAGGCGAAGGCTGGCCTGGATCTCGGTCTGGCGGGTGATGTCCCGGAACGAATACACCCGGCCCACCGCACGGCCCTGGCTGAACTGCGGCACCGTGCGCATCTCCAGCACCACACCATTGCGCAACTCGACGATGTCGGTGCTCTCTTGCGTCGGCTCGCGGTCGATGGCTGCCAAGCGTTCGGCATACAAACGGGCGTCTGCCACCTGGTCCGCCATGAAGGCGTATACCGCAGCATCGTCACGCTCTACCAGCAGCTGGCGCGGCAGGTTCCACAGTTGCGCCAGGCGCTGGTTGAATGCCCGCACACCGCCGTCCAGTCCACACACCAGCATGCCGTCGGCAGCGGAATCCAGCGTGGCACGCAACTCAGAGAGCAATGTCTCCAACTCGCGCTCGGTGGTCTCCTGGCGGCTGCGGTCCAGCATGGTCAGCAGCAGCACACTGGTGCCACTCGCCCCCCAAGGCACTCGCCGGACGCAACGCTGCACCGGTACCAGACTGCCATCGGCACGCAGCAAACTGGTGTGGGCAGGAACGCCTTGGGCAATCACATCGGCCGGCTCGGACCAGAACGCCAGCTCCTGGGGCGTGCTGGCCAGATCCAGCACAGACCGCCCCTGCATGTCAGCGGCAGACAGCCCTGTCAGACGCTCGGCGCCTGCGTTGGCTTGCAGAATGTGCTGGTTTGTCTCATCCAACAGCCACACGGCCTCCTGCAGGCCATCCAGCCATCCGAGCGATTGCAAGTCGTTCACGCCGAGGCCTCGTCAGGGCCGGGACTGACCGCTCGCTCAAAAAAGTAACAGATCCGCTGTCGAGGCGACAGGTAGTCCAGCGCGTCACGCGGGAGCTGCGCGGGCTTGAGGCTGCGCCGTATGCCCAGTTCAGGTACGGTTTCCAGATCCAGTATCGGCGCTTCATCCTTCGGTACGCGCGGGTCGTGCACGATGACCTTGGGCCGCAGGGGCCGCGACGAGTTGACCGATGCCACGATGGCATACCGGTCGTTGACCAACTGCACGATGGAGCCGGGCGGGTACACCCCCATCATGCGAATGAAAGCCCCCAGGACCACCGAATCAAACCGCGCCTTGAGCTGGGCAAAGATGACGGATAGCGCCTCATGCGGCGTCAGCGCCGTCACACCCATGGCCGGGTTGCACATCCGGTCGTATTGATTGACCAGTGCCAGGACCTGGCTCATGCGCCCCAGGTCAGGCCCCTTCAAGCGTTGGGGAAACCCGCTGCCGTCACACATCTCGTGGTGCCGGGCCACTGCCGTCAGCACCGCATCGGCAAACCCCATGCGTTTGGCCAAGGCCACGGATTCCACCACGTGGGTCTCGTAGCGCGTGCGCTCCATGGGGATCATGGAGGGCGTAGGCTGACGCAGATTGGGCGGCAGCTTGAGCTTGCCGATGTCATGGATCAACGCGGCAACACCCAGATCGTGCAGCTCCTCGCTTTTCATGCCCAGGGACCGACCCAGCAGCAGCGATATCACCATCACATTGATCGGATGCAATCCGTTGCGCTCGCCCACCCCCTCGGACAGCAGCCGAATGACGGAGTCGCCGTTTTCCAGCAGTTCGGTAACACACCCCGAAACCAGTGCCTCCCCCTTGGCCCTAGCCTGGTCCGGGTGCTCTGACACCGTGCGCTCCATGGACTGGTACTGCCGCGTGGCTTCCGAGAAACGCTGGTTGCAGGCAGCCAAGGCCCGGTTTTGCGCTTCCAGCAGCTCGCGGCGACGCTGTGCCTCGGGGTCAACGACAGTGGTCGTGCCAGGCCCGGGCGCATCCAGGCCGTTGGGCGGCGGCACTGTCATTTCAGGCACGCTCCAGGCGGCCGGCACCAGCTCCTGGAGTTCAGGATCGCTCTTCTTGGGGACGTAACGCACCTCGGTCAGTCCCAGCTCCCGCAAGGTGGTGATCTGCTCCGACGACGCCACCCGAAAACTGCTGGTCGGGAACGGATGATGCATCCAGCCCACGTCGAGCTGGATGTACATGCCGACACGCAGTTGGCTGATGTCGATGAGGATGGATGAGTTCACGTCAGGCGCACGATACATGGCGACATCAATGCCACCAATAGTTACGCAGATTATCACCAGTTCCAGTGACGTGGCGAAGAACCGGCAGGCCGCGCAGCGATCCGGCAACACTTGACTGAAAGCGGGCCTGGCTGGACCACCCCAGTCCCCGCGACAAAGGCATCGCCCACCTTCCAGCCGCGGGGCGACTGGGTTCATGTGGACGGATCAGCGCCGCGCGCTCAGCGGCACCAGAGCGACGGCTTGTAAATGAGATCCATCCACAGTGCCCAGGCAGCTACCGCGCACAGCATGGCGCCTGCGGCCCTCGTACCCCACTGCGCCCGCGCGAGATTCAGGCGGTTGCGAAGGCTGCTCCAAGC
>NZ_QAIM01000055.1:3074-23943 GCF_003061035.1 Acidovorax sp. HMWF018 | reverse complement strand
CCCCTGCATAGGCATCAAACAATGCCGGGTGCGGGTCTGCCCTCGCCAGCAGGCGCAGCAGCAGTTCATTGAGGTACATGCCCGACAGCAGCGCGTCGCCCGTGGGCATCACATGCCCCCCCACCCATTCGGCGCCCTTGAGCGTGTGGATGTCCGCATGGCCATCGCCCGTGAGCGTGTAGGTCACCAGCAAGGGCTGCAGCGGCAGCAGCACCGGGCGGAAGTTGGAGCTGGGCTTCTTGGCCCCTTTGGCCACCAGTGCGGTCCGCCCTTGCTGGCGGCAGAAGACCTCCAGGATCAGGCTGGATTCGCTCCAGTCGTAGCTGTGCAGCACGAACGCAGGTTCATCAGAAATGCGCTTGGCTACGGCCACGGTGCTGCGGGGATGAATGGTACGGAGGGATCGCCCGTGACGCCTGCTGCGGGGTGTGCGCGCCGGAAGACGGGGAAGTCAGCTTTCGGGGCTTATTCGTAGCCGAAGGAGCGGACCCGGGCTTCGTCATCGGCCCAGCCGGAGCGGACCTTGACCCACAGCTCCAGGAACACCTTGGCGTCCATGAGCTTTTCCAGCTCCTGGCGCGCCTCGGTGCCAATGCGCTTCAGGCGCTCGCCCTTGTCGCCAATGACCATCATCTTGTGGTTGTCACGCTCCACCACGATGGTGGCGGCAATCTTGACCAGGCGTTTGTGCTGCTTGCTCTTTTCCTCATCGAACTTGTCGATGACCACGGTCGAGGTGTAGGGCAGTTCGTCGCCCGTGAAACGAAACAGCTTCTCGCGCACGGTTTCAGAGGCCAGGAACTTCTCGCTGCGGTCGGTCAGTTCATCCTCGCCATACCACCAAGCCTGCTCGGGCAGGTATTTGGCGCAGATGCCAAACAAACGCTCGATGTCGCCCTTGTTCTTGGCTGACATGGGCACGAACTCGGCAAACGGATGGCGCTCCTGCATGCTCTTGAGCCAGGGGGCCAGCTCGGCACGGCGGTGCACCATGTCCAGCTTGTTGGCCACCAGCAGCGTGGGAATGCCCGGCTTGAACAGCGAAAGCACCTTGGCATCCGCCAGCGTGAAGTTGCCGGCTTCCACCACAAAAAGGATCAGGTCCACGTCGCCAATCGCGCCCATCACCGTCTTGTTCAGCGACTTGTTGAGTGCGGTGGCGTGCCGGGTCTGGAAGCCAGGGGTGTCCACAAAAATGAACTGCGTCTGGTCCAGGGTGCGAATGCCTGTGATGCGGTGGCGCGTGGTCTGCGCCTTGCGCGAGGTGATGCTGATCTTTTGCCCCACCAGGGCATTGAGCAAGGTGGACTTGCCCACGTTGGGCTTGCCAACAATGGCGATCACACCACAGCGTTGGCCGGGCACAGCCGCCGGAGCCCCCGCAGCAGCCAGCATGGCTTCCAGATCGTTTTGCACCGGGGCGCTTTCAGCACCCTGGTCAGCAGCTACATCTTTGGTAGCGTCATTCATAAATTCTTTGCTTTCAATGTGGCCAGCATGGCCGCGGCGGCGGCTTGCTCGCCTGCCCTGCGGGAACCGCCGATGCCACGCTCGGTCAGGCCCAGTTCGGGAATATCGCACTCGACGTCAAAGGTCTGGCGGTGGGCCGCACCCACCGTCGCGACCACCTTGTACTGCGGCAGCCTCATTTTGCGGCCCTGGAGCCACTCCTGCAACGCGGTTTTGGCGTCCTTGGATGCTGCCTGCATCTGCGGGTTGATCTCCACGCCCTGGAAAAGACGGTGCACCAGCGCTTCTGCGCTGGTGTAGCCGGCATCCAGATACACCGCCCCAATCAGGGCCTCCAACGCGTCCGCCAGGATGGAGGGGCGCTGCTGCCCCCCTGATTTCGCCTCACCCTCTCCGAGGCGCAGTACCTCTGAGACTTTGAGTCGCACCGCCAACTGGTGCAACGTGTCCTGCTTGACCAGATTGGCCCGCACCCGCGACAAGTCCCCCTCGGGCAAGGCAGACAAACGCTGGTACAGCAGGCTGGCCACCGCCAGGTTCAAAACCGAGTCGCCGAGAAATTCAAGCCGCTCGTTATGGTCCGCAGAGAAACTGCGGTGTGTGGTGGCACGCTGGAGCAGCGAAGGATCGGCAAACACATGCTGCAGGCGATCCTGCAGAGCTAAAAGACCGGGCTGCACCTAGTTGGTCTGCGCATCAAAGCGGTAGACCAGATAGGCTGGGCCCGCCAGGGGAATCTCGCGCGAGTATTTGAACGACACCACCACTTTGTCGCCCCGCTTCGTTACCTCAAGGTCTGACCCCTTGATGGATTTGATGTCGTCAATGGCCGCAGCACGATCAAACGCAGCGCGCACCCCGGGCACCGTACTCTCCACCTTGGCCTTTTCAATGGCCTTTTTCGCAGACGCGTACTCCAGAAAAATCGGCACCGACTGTCCGCCAATGGCAAATGCGGCCACGGCGATCAGCCCCACAAAAATCAGCCCAAAAAACGACAGCCCGCGTTGGCTTGAGCGGCTTGCAGTGCGATATGTCTTCATCAATGACCCCCTCAATGTTATTGGTAAGCGCCCGCACTCAATGGAACGAGCCGATGCGCTTGAGATTACCGAAATTCATCCAGACAAAAAAGGCCTTGCCCACGATGTTGCCCTCGGGCACAAACCCCCAGTAACGGGAATCGAGCGAGTTGTCTCGGTTGTCGCCCATCATGAAATAGTGCCCCTCCGGCACCTTGCAAGTGACACCTTCTACACTGTAGCGGCAGTTTTCGCGATAAGCAAAATTGCTGGCGCCTTGTACAAAAGCGGGCACATCGGGATTGTTCAGCAACCGGTGCGGCTGATCACCCAGTTGCTCTTCCAACTGCTTGAAGTAACGCATGGAGTCTTCTTCAAAGAAGTCGGGCAACGCCTTGGTGTCAACAGCTTTACCGTTGATGGTGAGGCGCTTGTTGATGTAAGCCACCTCATCGCCCGGCACCCCTACGACACGCTTGATGTAGTCCATGCTGGGCTGTGGTGGATAGCGGAACACCAGAACATCGCCGCGAACGGGCCTGGATCCCTCGGTCAACCGTGTGTTGATGACAGGCAGTCGAATGCCATAGGTGAATTTATTCACCAAAATCAGGTCGCCAACGAGCAGCGTTGGGATCATGGAGCCCGATGGAATCTTGAAAGGCTCGAAAAGAAACGAGCGCAAGAAAAACACCGCAGCGATGACTGGGAACAACCCCGCAGTCCAGTCCAGCCACCAGGGTTGCATGAGGATGCGGCCCTTGGCTTCCTGCACATCCACATCCACCTTCTGGATGCCCATGCGATCCAGCTCTGCACGCCGCTCAGTTGCTGCGTCCTCGATGGCCTGCGCCGCACGGCGCCGCCGGGGAAGAAAATAAATGCGCTCTGCCAGCCAGTAGATGCCGGTGACGACCGTCGCCAGAAACAAAAGCAGTGCAAAGTTGCCCTCGATAGCTCCGGTATACCAGGCACCGATATAGCCCACGAAGGCCGCCAGCACCAGTGACGTCAAAATTTGCATGAATTGCATCAATCTTCCACCTGCAAAATGGCCAGAAATGCCTCTTGAGGCACCTCGACCGATCCGATCTGTTTCATGCGCTTTTTGCCTGCTTTCTGCTTCTCAAGAAGCTTGCGTTTGCGGGTGATATCGCCGCCATAACACTTGGCCAACACATTTTTGCGCAGTGCCTTGATGGTTTCGCGCGCAATGATGTTGGCGCCAATGGCCGCCTGGATGGCCACGTCATACATCTGGCGGCTGATGATCTCGCGCATCTTGGCAACCACTGCCCGGCCGCGGTACTGCGACTGCGAACGGTGCACGATGATGGACAAGGCATCCACCTTTTCTCCGTTGAGCAGGATATCAACCTTCACCACATCGGAGGCACGGTACTCCTTGAACTCGTAGTCCATGGAGGCGTAGCCGCGCGAGACCGATTTGAGCTTGTCAAAGAAGTCGAGCACGATCTCACCGAGCGGCATTTCATAAGTGAGCATTACCTGGCGACCGTGGTACGCCATGTTCATCTGCACGCCACGCTTCTGATTGGCCAGCGTCATCACCGGGCCCACATAGTCCTGCGGCATGTACAGATGGACCGTCACGATAGGCTCGCGGATTTCCTCCAGACGACCCTGGTCAGGCATCTTGGAAGGGTTCTCGACCATGATCACTTCGCCGTCGGCCTTGACCACCTCATAGACCACACTGGGGGCCGTCGTGATGAGGTCCTGGTCGAATTCGCGCTCCAGCCGCTCTTGCACGATCTCCATGTGCAACAGTCCGAGAAAGCCGCAGCGGAAGCCAAAGCCCAGCGCCTGACTCACTTCGGGCTCATAGTGGAGCGAAGCATCGTTGAGCTTGAGCTTTTCCAGGGCGTCACGCAGCGAGTCGTACTCGCTGGCTTCGGTGGGGTAAAGACCTGCAAACACCTGGGGCTGGATCTCCTTGAAACCAGGCAGCGCGTCCGTAGCAGGCCCTGCATTGTTGGGGAGCTTCTTCTCGAGCGTGATGGTGTCACCCACCTTGGCGGCCTGCAGCTCCTTGATGCCGGCAATGATGTAGCCCACCTGCCCTGCATCGAGGGAATTGCGCGGCTCGTTGGCGGGCGTGAACACCCCCAGGTTGTCGGCGTTGTACACCGCGCCCGTGGCCATCATCTTGATGCGCTCGCCCTTGAGCAAGCGGCCATCGACCACACGCACCAGCATGACCACCCCGACGTAGCTGTCGAACCAGCTGTCGATGATCATCGCGCGCAGCGGGCCATCGGCGTTGCCACGTGGTGCGGGCACCTTGGCAACAATCGCCTCCAGAATCTCATCGATTCCCATACCGGTTTTGGCAGAACAAGGAATCGCGTCGGTGGCATCAATGCCGATCACATCTTCGATCTCGGCCTTGGCGTTGTCTGGATCAGCGTTGGGCAGATCCATCTTGTTGAGCACCGGCACCACTTCCACACCCAGATCCAGAGCGGTGTAGCAGTTGGCCACAGTCTGCGCTTCGACCCCCTGCGATGCATCCACCACCAACAGCGCACCCTCGCATGCAGACAGCGAACGACTCACCTCATACGAGAAGTCCACATGCCCTGGCGTGTCGATCAGATTGAGGTTGTAGACCTGCCCATCCTGGGCCTTGTACTGCAGCGCAGCGGTCTGCGCCTTGATGGTTATCCCACGCTCTTTTTCGATATCCATCGAGTCCAGAACCTGGGCCTCCATCTCACGGTCTGCAAGACCTCCGCACCGCTGAATCAAGCGGTCGGCAAGCGTCGACTTGCCATGGTCGATGTGCGCAATGATGGAAAAATTTCTGATGTGATTCATCAACGGAAAGCGTCAAGTGATTGAATTAAAACAGTGCGCACAAGAAAAAAGGGCGCGTCGAATGGCGACGCGCCCTGAACCAACAATCATTGGCAACTGCGATAGTTGGAGCTTCATTGTAGGCAAAAAGGCCGCCTGAAAAAGCCCGACCCTCGGCATCCAAGGGAAGTTGCCAGGGTGCAACAGGAATTTTATACACAGTTTATACACAGTCCGCACAAGAACAACGCTGGACAACTTGTGGGTGAGCTGTGGATCAACTGTGCATTGCTCAAAAACATCCCACATCGTGAACAGAGCGCCCGTCGATATGCAGATAAGCGTTGAACGCAAGTCTCTATTCTATCGAAACTGGTTGATGGACCTCTGAAAAGTTAGCAAAAGCTAACATCTAGACTGGTATGGACGCCTCCTATCAACCCCTCAAAAAAAACCAGGCACCGACAATGGCCCCCTTGAAACGTAGGGAATGGCCGGCTCCGGGCCATCCTCGTTCTCGCTTGTGGCGCTTATCTGCCGGGGCGAATCAGCGCGTACTGAGCCCATTCGCCGCGGCGATACAGCACATTGATGGACTTGCTCTTATCAGCCTTGGACAACACGGATTCAAACTCTTTCACCCCCGCCACTTCGGTGTTGGCAACCGACAGGATGATGTCCCCTTCCCGGAGGCCAGCGCGTGCTGCCGCGTCCGTGGCGGTCGCCACGACCACCCCGCCCTTGAGCTTGAGTTCCTTCTTCTGGGCATCCGTCAGTTCCGTCACTGACAAGCCGATCTGCTGCGCAGCGGCAGAGGCCTTGGGCTTCTCCTCGCGCTCGGCTACTTTGGTGGCGGGCTTGTCAGGTTCGATCTCCGCGATGGTGATGGCCAGATCGCGGGATGCACCGCGACGGAACACCGTCACCGAACTGCGATTGCCTGGTTTGGTGTTGCCCACAAGGCGCGGCAGGTCTGCCACCTTCTCGATGGGTTTGCCATCAAAGCGCGTGATGATGTCCCCCGCCTCCACACCCGCTTTGTCGGCGGGCGATCCTGCCTCCACGCCCGTCACCAGAGCGCCCTGCGCCTTGCCCAGGCCAATCGACTCAGCAACATCCTTGGTGACTTGCCCGATCTGGACACCGATACGGCCACGCGTCACACGGCCCGAAGCGCGCAACTGCTCACTCACACGGATGGCTTCATCCATGGGGATGGCGAACGAGATACCCATGAATCCGCCAGAGCGGGAATAGATCTGGCTGTTGATGCCCACCACCTCACCACGCATGTTGATGAGCGGCCCGCCGGAGTTTCCGGGGTTGATGGCCACATCCGTCTGGATGAAGGGTAGGTAGTCACCCGTATCGCGCTGCTTGGCACTGACGATGCCCGCAGTGACCGTGTTTTCCAGCCCAAAGGGTGAACCGATCGCCATCACCCACTCGCCCACTCGGAGGCGACTCACATCCCCCACTTTCACAGCAGGCAATCCTGACGCCTCGATCTTCACAACGGCCACGTCAGTGCGCTTGTCAGCCCCCACGATGCGCGCCTTGAACTCACGCTTGTCCGTCAAGGTCACAATGACCTCGTCAGCGCCTTCAACCACATGCGCGTTGGTCATCACAAACCCGTCAGAGGTCAGAATGAAACCCGATCCCACTCCACGTGGCTGCGCCTCTTCTTCCTGTTGAGGCCGTTGAGGCCGCTGTTGACGCGGAGCATTGGGGATGGGCACCCCAAACCGGCGAAAAAATTCCAGCATCTCTTCGTCCATGCCATTGGCGTTGGCTCGACTGGACGCTTTCTCGACGGTGCGGATGTTGACCACTGACGGCCCCACCTGATCCACCAGATCGGTGAAATCAGGCAAGCCCCGAACCAGCGGTGCAGGTTGTGCCAACGCCGCATGGGGCGCTACCGAGACCGTGGCCAGACCACCCATCAGGCATGCCACTGCCACCGAACGCAACATACTTCCATCAAACTTCGGCATCTTCGACCTTTCTTGATTCTTGGCGAATGCTGTTCACGAATTGTGTGTGACTGTGAAGAGTGTGACGCCAAATGGTTCCCCGCATTCGTCACGCCCTCCATGCCCACACAAACCGCCAAATGACCGAGTATGGCGGCCCGCAGTGATCGGCAAGCGCGGCTGTCAGCGCAGGCGCTCCAGCTGACCTACAAAAAGGCGCAGTGTCTGCAGAGGTACCTCACCCACTGCGGTCAACCACGTGTCTGACGGCCCACGCTGGGCTACCAGCTGTGTAGCGCCCATACTGGACACCTGGGGCTGCGCGGGATGACGCTGCGGGTCGAAGGGCTCCAGAAACAACGACACCGAGGCCAGTCCATCGGAGTACAGGCACTGCAAGACACTGGAGGCATCCGGAGCGTCAGACATCGCCCGTCGGTGACAGCTGACAGGCACGAATCCGGCCACGGGCTGGCGCAAGGCCCAACCTTCGGCCTTTGCCGTGGTTTTGACCACTGAGGGTGCAACCACCTTGTAACCCGACGTCGCGTCCATCAGACGCGTCAGCTGATCAACCTTCACCGGCGCATTGAGATCCAGCTCAGAAAAAGCCGCTTGCTCCAAGACCCGACCATCAGCCGCCAGCGTCTGCAGCTTCACCACCAGCCCGGTTTCACGCTCGCTCCAGAGCCGATAACCGAAACGCAGGGTATCCGTAGGCTGAAACCAGACCACGTCCGACACGAAGCCAGCCACCCGCTCCTGCCCCAGCAGGCGGGGCGTGTAACACTGGGCGATCGATGTACCGCTGACCACAGGTACGCGCGGAAAGAGCCCAGATGCATCGCGGCGGTCTGACCGCACAACGCGCGCCTGGGGCAGGAAGGTACGAACTTCGTCGTTACGGCGATAGACCGTGCGCGGAGTGCCACTGAGCGATTCAACCCGCTCCAATTGTTGCTGGCCATCGCATGCGTGCCAGATGCGTGAACTGGACATGGCGCCGTTGGCCGACAACACCACAAAGGTTCCGGCATAGGCTCGGCTGCACGGTGCGCTGTGCATGCGCTCGATCCACTGCGCCATGTCGCGCTCGGCCACTGCGGTGGTAGTTGACTCAGAGGATGCAGCAGGAGCCCCCGCCACAGGCCCCACGAACAAACCACACATCGCTGCGGCTATCAACGAGCCAAGCCATCGAACCCGGGTATTTCCAAAGACCTTCGCAACTCCAGAGGGGTTCATCACACTATCTCAGCGCCAGACATACCGTTCACGATTCAGCGGCCAGGAGTCTCAAAAGTAGCGTTGCGCAAAAAGCCAGCAGGCATCTGCAGGGCCGACGTACTGCCAAACTGCTTATGGGCCGCCAGCAACTCATCCAATCGAGGATCCCGGATCATCACTTGCTGGCCGTCCGCATCAGCAACAGCTACGACAGGCGCGCCTTGCGCAGTCGCACGCTCGGGGGAAGACGCGGCCAGTTGAGCCCCAGCTCCACCCGCCCCCTGCAGTTGGGAGAACGAGGTCCAGCCAATAGCGGCCACGGCGGCCAGCGACGCAAAGCCCGCAACCATCTTCCAACGGAAAACCGATGCATTGGCAGCCACAGGCAGAGGGGTCGCTACGATGCCCAGTTGGGCTGGAACATGTGGACGCTGTGGCGGAGCCTCCTTGGCCAGCTCTTCGCGCAAGCGGGACAGAAACGCTGGATTTGCTGGCCGCGCCAAATCAGAAGAACGCAACGCATCGCCCACAAGGTGGTAAACCGCCCATGTGTCGCGTCCTTCGTCTTCCGCCGCCCAGGCCAGCGCATCGGCAAACTCATCGCCGTGCAGCTGACCATCCGCCAGAGCAGATAGCTGTTCGCTCCGTCCGCCGGTCAAGCTGACGTCCGCCGAGGCGGTGATACCTGTTTGTGCCTTGTTCATTCAATCACCTCACCACCGTTTGCCCGACTGGTTTTCGAGCAAGGGTCGCACTTTGGCCGAAATGGCTTCTCGCGCCCGAAAAATTCGAGATCGCACCGTACCAATGGGGCACCCCATCGCGGTAGCAATTTCTTCATAACTGAGCCCTTCGATCTCTCGCAGCGTGACAGCTTGGCGCAGATCATCGGGCAAGGCCTCCATGGCTGCATTCACGACCTGGGCGATTTCCTGGGCCGCAAGGACAGTTTCGGGGGTTTCGTCGCTGGTTAGTTCGTGTCCAAGGCGGGAAGTTTCATCCTCGTCCTCCAAACCCCTGAATGCATTTTCGGAAATGACCGGGTTGCGCTTCATATCCATGAGCGCCTTCTTGGCTGTATTGACAGCAATCCGGTACAGCCAGGTGTAAAACTGGGCGTCGCCGCGAAACTGGTGCAGCGCCCGATAGGCGCGGATGAAGGTTTCCTGGGCAATGTCCTGCACCAGGTCCGTGTCGCGCACCATGCGCCCGATCAGTCGTTCGATGCGGCGTTGGTACTTGATGACCAGCAATTCATAGGCGCGCTGGTCGCCCGCTACCGTGCGCTCCACCAGTTGGAGGTCGCTGTCTTCGGAGGGGGAAGGCGGAATTACAGTCATGGATACTCAGTATTCACGCCCTGGGGCAGCTTGCCGGGCGGTTTCGTCAGCGTTGTCAGCGCCCGATCTGGCGCGCGAATATACCGCACGGCGCAAGTCCATCCAGCGCTCTGGCTGACTGGAACGCTCCAGCCACAACCACAGCGGCGGATGTCCGACGAGCAAGATGCGCACCCACAGATGCGCCTGCAGATCCAGAAGCACCTCCGGGGGCGCTGAAAGCGTCAGCGGCACACTGGTGGGCGGCGCCACTCGGTTCAGCGTCCAGGCTTGGCCGTCGAACTGCAAAACTCCACGGGCTTGGCTCCACCAAAAGTGCATGGCAGCCGCCATCGCTGGCAGCCAGAAACACAGGGCCACTACGATAGACAGATGCGCAGCACGGCTACCCAAAGCGATCCAGGCAACCAAAACGGCACCACCAGCAAGCACCCAGGCAGCCAACAGCACGCCCAGAGCCCGACTGCGACGCAGCGAATATTGGACAGAGGGAAGACGTCTCGAAAGCCGCGTCACAAGACAGCTCCCTTCGACGGACGGATCAAGCGCCAACTCGATGACGGACCGACACCACAGTCAATGACACATCGCCCGCAGGCCCACGAGCGATACGTATTGCCACCGAATCCGAGATTGGTATATGCGCGCAATCAGACGCGTTTGAATACCAGCGTTCCGTTGGTGCCGCCAAAGCCAAAGTTGTTTTTGACGGCCACATCAATCTTCATGTCCCGCGCCGTATTGGCGCAGTAGTCGAGATCACACTCCGGATCCTGGTTGAACAGGTTGATGGTGGGCGGCACTTTTTGTTCATGCAGTGCCAGCACAGTAAACACACTCTCAATCCCCCCCGCACCGCCGAGCAAGTGGCCCGTCATGGATTTGGTGGAGCTCACAACGGTCTTGTAGGCGTGGTCGCCCAAGGCCGCTTTGATTGCATTGGTTTCGTTGATGTCACCCAGAGGAGTGGACGTGCCGTGGGCGTTAAGGTAATCCACCTGATCGGCATTGATCCCGGCGTTGCGCAACGCGCTGAGCATGGCGCGGCGGGGTCCATCCATGTTGGGTGCCGTCATGTGACCTGCATCTGCGCTCATGCCGAAGCCGCTGAGTTCGGCATAAATCTTTGCGCCTCGCGCTTTGGCGTGTTCATACTCTTCGAGCACCATCACACCGGCGCCTTCGCCCAGCACAAAACCGTCGCGATCCTTGTCCCAGGGGCGGGATGCCGTCTTGGGGTCGTCGTTGCGGGTGGACAGGGCCCGCATGGCGGCAAACCCGCCGATGCCCAGCGGAGATACCGTGGATTCGGTACCGCCAGCCACGACCACGTCCGCATCGCCATATTCGATCATGCGACCGGCCTCGCCGATACAGTGCAAGCCTGTTGTGCAGGCAGTCACCACGGCAAGGTTGGGACCCTTGAAGCCAAAGCGCATGGACACATGCCCCGCCACCATGTTGATGATGGACGCAGGTACAAAAAATGGAGTGATACGCCGTGGCCCGCGGCTGACCAGCTCGGCGTGGGTGTTTTCGATCAGCGGGAGGCCGCCAATGCCGGAGCCGATCACGCAGGCAATGCGTGTGGCGAACTCCTCACTGAGCGCTTCACCTGTGGGAAGCCCTGCGTCCTGGACGGCCTGCGCTGCAGCAGCGATACCGTAGTGGATGAAGGTATCCATCGCGCGCGCATCCTTGGCGCTGATGTACGACTCCAGGTCCAGACCTTTGACCTCTCCCGCAATCTTGCAGGCGAAGTTCGATGCATCGAACTTGGTGATGAGATCAATGCCGGACTGGCCGGCAAGGAGATTGGCCCAGGACTCGGCCACCGTGTTACCCACGGGGCTGACGCAACCCAGGCCGGTCACGACAACGCGACGACGGCTCATGCGTATAAAACCTTCTGCTGATCGCTTGAGTCAGGCGCAGGGCGCCGCTCAGGCCTTCTGGTGGGTGTTGGCGTAGTCGATGGCGTTTTGCACCGTGGTGATCTTCTCGGCGTCTTCGTCCGGGATCTCGATGCCGAATTCGTCTTCCAGAGCCATCACCAGTTCCACCGTGTCGAGCGAGTCGGCACCGAGGTCTGCCACGAAGGCCTTTTCATTGGTGACTTGGGACTCTTCCACACCGAGTTGTTCGGCAATGATTTTTTTGACGCGTGCTTCGATATCGCTCATGGTTTCCCTCTGGGGGTTGTGAATGAATCCGCGATTCTAGCCGCTTAAGGAGAAGCCCCTAAACGACCCGCCGTCCGGATGAACCGGCGTTAACTTTCAATAACTACATGTACATGCCGCCATTGACATGCAACTCCTGTCCCGTCACATAGCCAGCCTCGCGCGAGGCAAGGTACGCCACTGCGTGCGCGATGTCGGCCGGCTTTCCCATGTGACCCAGCGGGATCTGCGCATTGAGCGCTTTTTGCTGGTCTTCGGGTAACACGGAGGTCATGTCGGTCTCGATGAAACCGGGTGCCACGCAGTTCACGGTGATGCTGCGGCTGCCCAGCTCACGGGCCAGTGCACGCGTCATGCCCGCCACACCCGCCTTGGCCGCAGCGTAGTTGGCCTGGCCTGGATTGCCCGACGCACCCACCACGCTGGTGATGCTAATGATGCGCCCAAAGCGCTGCTTCATCATCGGCCGGATCGCGGCGCGGCTCGTGCGGAATACCGCCTTGAGATTGGTGTCCAGCACGGCATCCCAGTCGTCGTCTTTCATGCGCATGGCCAGAGTGTCGCGCGTAATGCCCGCGTTGTTCACCAGCACATGCAAGCCACCTTGCTGCTTGACGATGGCGTCCATCAGGGCCTCGACCGCAGCCACATCGTTCACGTTCAGATTGGCACCGCGGCAACCAGGGTAAGCCGACAGCGCCTGGCTGATGCGCACAGCGCCTTCATCCGTGGTGGCTGTACCCACCACCTGGTAGCCGCGCACCGCCAACTCCAGGGCAATGGCAGCACCGATGCCGCGCGATGCACCGGTCACCAGCGCCACTTGCGCTGCCTGCACTGCTGTCTGGGTCGATTCCGTCATGCCAACAACTCCCGGGTTTCAGCCAGTGTGGCCGAGTCAAACAATGCTGCGCCGACCAGTTCAGGGTCGATGCGTTTGGTGAGGCCTGCCAGCACCTTGCCAGGGCCACATTCAATGATGTGCGTCACACCACGGCCTTTCAGCGCGTGCACGCATTCCACCCAGCGCACGGGGCCAAAGGCCTGGCGGTAGAGCGCTTCGCGAATGGCATCAGCGTCTTGCTGCACCACCACGTCCACGTTGTTGACCACCGGAATCTGAGGGGTAGCAAGCGCAACCTCCGCCAGCGCCATACGCAGCTTTTCAGCCGCAGGCTTCATCAGGCTGGAATGGAAAGGCGCCGACACTGGCAGGGGCAATGCGCGCTTGGCGCCCGCCGCCTTGAGCACCTCACAGGCCTTGTCCACACCCGCCTTGGTACCGGCGATCACGGTCTGGATCGGGTCGTTGAAATTGACAGCCTCCACCACCTCAACCGTACCTGGCCCGAACGATGCCAAAGCCTCGGCACAACCAGCGATGACCTTGGAAGCCTCCATGCCCAGAATGGCTGCCATGGCGCCGGTGCCGACAGGCACCGCCTCTTGCATGGCCGCCGCACGCAGCCGCACCAGCGGGGCCGCCTGCGCGAGCGTCAACACACCAGCCGCCACCAGGGCAGAGTATTCACCCAGCGAATGCCCGGCAACGGCCACCGGGGCTGCGCCGCCTTCTGCGCGCCACACCCGCCATGCCACCACGCCAGCGACCAGCATCACCGGCTGGGTGTTGGTGGTCAGGGCCAAAGCCTCCTTGGGGCCTTCCTTGATCAGCAGGCCGACATCCTCACCCAAAGCATCCGAGGCTTCCTGCAGGGTCTGCGCCACCACCGGGTGGTCACCCCAACCATCGAGCATGCCAACCGATTGCGAGCCTTGCCCCGGAAAGACAAATGCAAAAGACTTCATGAAAAATCCAGAAATATGATGAAACTGACCGGTAGCGCAGGTACTTATTGCGCCAGCAGCTACAACTTCAGGAGCACAGCACCCCAGGTAAAACCACCACCCACGCCTTCGAGCAGCAGGGTTTCGCCTTTCTTGACCTGACCGGTGCGCACCCCATGGTCCAGAGCCAGCGGAATGGAAGCTGCCGAGGTGTTGCCGTGTTGGTCCACCGTGACCACCACCTTGTCCATGGACATCTTCAGTTTGCGGGCGGTGCTCTGCATGATGCGGATGTTGGCCTGGTGCGGGATCAGCCAGTCGATATCGGCCTCGGTCAGCCCGGCCTTGGCCAGGGCCGCGTGGGCCGCCTTCTCCAGCACACCCACTGCCAGCTTGAAGACCGCCTGCCCGTCCATCTTGAGGACCGGATCCCCAAGCACCTTGCCGCCGGACACATTGCCGGGCACACACAAAATATCGACATGCTTGCCGTCGGCGTGCAGGTCGCTCGACAGAATGCCAGGCGTGTCAGAGGCCTCCAGCACCACAGCGCCCGCACCATCACCGAACAACACACAGGTGGTGCGGTCGTTGAAGTCCAGGATGCGGCTGAAAACCTCTGCACCAATCACCAGCGCGCGATTGGCAGCACCTGTCTGGATCATGGCGTCCGCCACCGACAGGGCATAGACAAAACCGCTGCACACAGCCTGCACATCAAACGCAGGGCATCCATTAGCACCCAGCTTGTTCTGCAAGATACAAGCAACGGACGGGAACACCATGTCCGGCGTCGACGTGGCCACGATGATCAGATCGATATCGGTGGGCTGCAGGCCGGCGGCCTGCAGGGCATTGCGCGCAGCCTCCAACCCCAAGTCGCTGGCGGTCACATCCGGCGCCGCAAAGTGGCGCGCCCGGATGCCGGTGCGCTCCACAATCCATTCATCGGAGGTTTCGATACCGCGCTGGCCCAGTTCGGCAACCAGATCAGCGTTGGTCAACCGGCGGGGAGGCAGGTAGCTGCCGGTGCCGGTAATGCGGGAATAACGTCTCATTATTGTGCGGTCGCCGCAACGCCAGGCTGGGGCTGGGCATCTGCAGGCGCCAGCAGGGGCGCCGCGTGCGCAATCCGGGTCCGGACACGGTCGAGCAGGTTGTTGCGGGCTGCATCATACGCCCGGTTCAACGCCTGCTCGAAAGCCATGGCGTCTGCCGATCCGTGACTCTTGAACACCAGCCCGCGCAGGCCGAGCAGCGCCGCGCCGTTGTAACGGCGGTAGTCCATGCGCTTCATCAACGCTTTTAAGATCGGATAGGCGACGATAGCGGCCATTTTAGTAAAAATGTGGCGCGAAAATTCGGTTTTAAGTGCTCCGATGATCATCGAGGCCACACCTTCGCTGGCCTTGAGCGCCACATTGCCCACAAAACCATCACAGACCACGATATCCACCGTACCCTTGAAGATATCGTTGCCCTCCACATTGCCGTAGAAGTTCAAATCACCGGAATTAGCCGCAGATCGCAGCAATTCACCTGCTTTTTTGATAACTTCGCTACCCTTGATGACTTCTTCGCCAATGTTCAGCAACCCTACGGTGGGCTCGCTACCCTCTTGGAGGACCGATACCAGGGCGGAACCCATCACGGCAAACTGCAGCAGGTGCTCTGCCGAGCAATCCACATTAGCCCCCAGGTCCAGCACCGTCGTGGCACCACCGGTGGCGTTGGGCAGCTGGGTGGCGATGGCAGGACGGTCGATACCGTCCAAAGTCTTGAGCAGATAGCGGGCAATGGCCATCAAGGCGCCGGTATTGCCCGCAGAGACAGCAGCCGAAGCCGTGCCATCCTTGACCTGCTGGATGGCCACGCGCATCGAAGAATCCTTCTTCTTGCGCAAGGCCACTTCCACCGGGTCATCCATAGCGACCACTTCGGTAGCGGGAACGATGGTGGCTCGGTCGTGGGAGAACGATTGCAGGCTGTCCGCCAGGCCAACGAGCAGCAGACGGGCATCCGGGTGGTGGTCGAGAAACTGGCGGCACGCCGCGAGCGTGACGCGGGGGCCATGGTCGCCCCCCATGCAGTCAACAGCCAGTGTGATCATGGGCGACTTGTCCGGCCGGCCCAAGGGGCCGAGAGATGAATACGACGGTCAAAACAAAGGCCCGCGCTACAGGGTTTGTAGCAACGGGCCTTTGGATGGGGTGAAGGTCAGGCTTCAGACTTGTTCTTCAGCACCTGACGGCCACGGTAGAAACCGTTGGGGCTGATGTGGTGACGCAGGTGCGTTTCACCAGTGGTGGGTTCCACGGCAATGCCTGGCACGTTCAGGGCATTGTGCGAGCGGTGCATGCCGCGCTTGGAAGGGGACTTTTTGTTTTGCTGAACGGCCATGATGGCTCCTGATCTGGAATAGGTTGGTAAAAACGCGATCAGCCCAAAAAGACACGATGGGGTTCGCGTGAAGCCCACGATTATAACCCAAATGATTTTTGGGTCGATGAATCAGTCCTTGGCGTCTTTGCGCAAGGCTGCCAGCGCGGCAAACGGGTTGGGTTTTTCGGCGTTGGCTTCTTCAAAATCGTCGTCCGAAGACGCCAGCGGCACCGAGGTCGGGCACTCGTCGTGTTTGGGCACCACGGGCAACGCCATCAACAGTTCGTCTTCGATGAGTTCGTGCAGATCAAACTCGCGGCTCAGGGCCAGCAGGTCTTCTTCGCTCTCATCGTCAAGGGCCTCGGCCGTGGCTTCGTCCGCCACAAAGCGGAACTCACGATCCACCTCCAGGGGCACATCGACCGGCGTCAGGCAGCGCTGGCACTCCATGGGGAAGCTGGCGCGCACCTTGATGTGCAGCCAGACCTGCCCCATGCCTCCCAGGGCAGTGCGCACTTCGCCCGTCGCCTCCCAGTCCACCAGCAGATCGGGGTGCAGGCCTTTGGCCTCTTGCGCCAGGCGTTCGTACTTCAGCAGCGAGTCGTGTCCCGCCAGCCGACCGCCCGCCTGTGCGAAGGCTTTCACGTCGAGGCGCTGTGCGGAGAATTCCTTGGTCATGGCGGCAGTGTAAGAGAATCGGCGCATGCATCAATCCCCCTCCCCGCAACGCCCTCTGGTATTGGGCTCGACCTCGCGCTACCGGCGCGAATTGCTGGAACGGCTGAACCTGCCTTTCGAAGTGACCGCCCCCCATGTCGATGAGACCCCCCTGCCCGGCGAGGGGCCCCGCGCCCTGGCCATGCGCCTGGCTCTGGCCAAAGCGCAAGCTGTGGCGCGGCAGCACCCCGAAGCCGTGGTGATCGGATCCGACCAGGTGGCAGACCTGGCCGGAGAGCCGCTGGGCAAACCGGGCCAGCACGATCGCGCGGTGCAGCAGTTGCGCCAGATGCGCGGCCAGACGGTGGTGTTCCAAACCGCCCTGGCGGTGGTGTGCGCGGCCACCGGCTTTGAACAGGTGGACCTCGCCCCCGTAGAGGTGAAGTTCCGCGACTTATCGGATGAAGAAATCGAGCGCTACCTGCGCGCCGAGCAGCCCTACGACTGCGCGGGCAGCGCCAAGAGCGAAGGCCTTGGTATTGCCCTGCTGGACGCCATCCACAGCGACGACCCCACGGCACTCATCGGGCTGCCACTGATCCGCACATGCCGCATGCTGCGCGCAGCAGGGCTGGTGCTGCCATGAACGTAAAAACCGGCACGCTGTACCTGGTGCCCGCCCCCCTCGACTTTGGCTGCGACACCCAGGCCCCACTGCAGGATGCCCTGCCCTCGGCCACCTTGCAGACAGCCGCCCGCCTGACCCACTGGGTGTGCGAAAACGCCAAGAGCACGCGCGCCTACCTCAAGCGCATTGACGCGCTGCACCCCCTGGCCCTCTCTCTGCAGCAACAGCAGATCACCGAGTTGCCGCGTGAAGTGCACAAAAAAGGCGACCACGGCGATAAAGGCTCAGCGCCGTTCGATGCCCGCCCGTTGCTGGCTGCGGCCCTGAACGGGCACGACATCGGCCTGGTCAGCGAAGCGGGTATGCCCGCAGTGGCCGACCCTGGCTCGTCGGTGGTGCGGGCCGCGCACGACCTGGGCCTGCGCGTGGTGCCGTTGGTAGGGCCGGTGTCGCTGCTGCTGGCCCTGGCCGCCAGTGGCCTCAATGGACAAAACTTCGCCTTCGTCGGCTATCTGCCACAAGACGGACAAGAGCGCACACAGCGCATCAAGGAGCTGGAAGGCATCGCGCTGCGCACGGGCCAGACCCAGCTGTTCATCGAGACCCCGTACCGCAACCCGGCCCTGTGGCAGGCGCTGGTTCAGACCCTGCAGCCGCACACCCGGCTGGCGCTGGCCAGCGGGCTGACCCTGCCCGACGCGCGGGTGCAAAGCCAGCTGGTGCGCCAGTGGAAGCAGCAGCCCGCACCACCGGACAACCGCACCCCCGTGGTGTTTGCGCTGGGGCGTTGAGACAGCGACGGGGTAACACGCTACGGGCGAGGTGCCTGGAATGCTACATATTCAGGAGCATTCCAGGCATATTCCACTAGCGCAACCGCCCCAAAACACCCCCCAAACCCCTCAGACCGCTGCACAACGGCCCCACACCGGCACCGCAGCACAGCGCAACCAGGCCCAACAAAAAAGCCCCGGCAGATACCTCTGCAGGGGCTTCGAATAGACATCTGCCGTGGATGCAAGGGCTTGCGCGGATGATCACGCGCCCTGCCGACTCCGAGGCGAATATCAGCGCAACTGTGGCCCCGATATGGCCAGTGACTTGACGGCGCCCATGCCCACCGCCGCGCCAAAACGCTTGGCCAGGCGCTCGGCCACGTTGTCGCGGCGGGTGTAGTCGATGATGTCCTCGGCCTTGACCACTTCGCGCGCGACATAGTCCAAGTTGCCCAGCTTGTCCGCCAGGCCCATTTCCACGGCCTGCTGGCCCGTCCAGAACAATCCGCTGAAGGTATCGGGCGTGGTCTTGAGACGGTCACCGCGCCCTGCCTTCACCACGGCAATGAACTGTTGGTGGATCTGATCGAGCATGGTCTGCGCGTAGGCGCGCTGCTTCTCGGTCTGCGGACTGAAGGGGTCCAGAAAACCCTTGTTCTCGCCTGCGGTGAGCAGGCGGCGCTCCACGCCCACCTTCTCCATCACGCCGGTGAATCCAAAACCGTCCATCAGCACACCAATGCTGCCCACGATGCTGGCCTTGTCCACGTAGATATCGTCGGCGGCGGCTGCAATGTAGTAGGCAGCCGAGGCGCAGGTTTCTTCGACCACGGCGTAGATCGGCTTGTTGTGCTTGGCTTTCAGGCGCACGATCTCGTCGTTGATGATGCCGGCCTGCACCGGGCTGCCACCGGGCGAGTTGATGAGCAGCACCAGCGCTTGCGAGCCCTCATCCTCCAGCGCGCTGCGCATGGCGGCAACCACAAACTCGGCACTGGCCTCGGCGCCACTGGCGATCTCGCCCTTGATGTCCACCACGGCGGTGTGCGGCGTGCTTTTGCTGGTGCTGGGCGACGCCTGACGCAGGGCCACGAACGCAACAGCAGCAAACAACACCAGCCATGTCAGGCGGAAAAAAATCTTCCAGCGGCGGGCGCTGCGTTGTTCGTTGAGGGCGGCAAAGGCCAGCTTTTCCAGCGTGGCGCGTTCCCACCCGGGTTCACGCGATGAATCGCTCACAGGGGCTCCTGAATTAGTAGCTGCTTGCGCCCACAGATCGGGGGCGGAATTGCTTTTGGGGTCAAAGCCCGACGAGGCGGGCTGCTGGGGGTCTGTCATGTCATGCGTCCTGGGCACTGCACCGCTGCGGCCCGCGCGTTGCGGTGGCCCGCGTCGGGCGGCAGCACATCAGGGTAATTCATCTGGATTTTCTAGAACTCTACAGGCTGCAGGTTGTAGGCAGTATGCCAGCGCACCACACCATCGCTCTCCGACAGGGCAATTTTGACCAGCCCACCGCGGCAGGGACCTCCCGCGCACTGGCCGGTATGAGGCAAGTAGGCCGCACCGTGGGTGGCACACAACAGCCAGTTGCCTGTGTCATCAAAAAAGCGGTTGGGCTGGTAGTCCATCTCCATCGCCACATGGGTGCAGCGGTTGAGGTAAGCGTGCGGCAGGCCTCGGTAGCGAATCGCAAAGGCCCTGCACGTCTGGCCTGCGTACTGCACATCAAACGGCACGGCCAAGCCTCCATCGACAAGGTCGGCACTGTTGCACAGCGCGATAGGCTGATCAGTGGAGGGTATGGTCATGGGCTCGTCCCGCTCCGATACCCGCGTCAAGCGTTGTGCAGCAGCCAGTCGTGCAGCTCGCGCACCGAATGCACAACCGCCAGCGGCTGGAGGGCATGAAAGGCGTCGGGCTCGTGTGCGCCATAGCTCACCCCTACGCTCGCACAGCCCGCGTTGACCGCCATCTGCAGATCATGGGTGGTGTCGCCAATCATCAGCAGGCGCTCAGGCGCCACGTCAAATTCGGCCATCAGCTCCTGCAGCATCAGGGGGTGCGGCTTGCCAGCGGTCTGGTCGGCGGTGCGGGAGCCGTCGAACACGCCGCGCAAATCCACCGAATGCAGCGCCTCGTCCAGCCCGCGCCGGCTTTTGCCCGTGGCCACGGCCAGCAGGTGCCCACGTTCACGCAGATCGCTCAGCAGCGGCAACACGCCATCGAACAGGCTCAGGTCGTCCTGGTGCTGGATGTAGTGGAAGCGGTAGCGGTTGCCCAGCTCGGTGTACTTTTCAGGCGGCACATCGGGGGCGGCATGGGCCAGCGCCTGCATCAGGCCCATGCCAATCACATAGGCGGCCTCCTTGTCTGTGGGTACCGTGCCGCCCACGTCGCGCACCGCTGCCTGGATGCAGCGCACGATGATGGCGGTGGAGTCGAACAGGGTTCCATCCCAGTCAAAGGCGATGAGGTCGAAGCGGCGCGGACGGAAGTTTTTGGCAGACATGGAGGGGGTTCTTCGCGCAGGATCGTCAGGCAGGGGACACAAAATCGGCCAGCTCAGGGGGTAGCTCGGCAATCAGTTGCACACG
>NZ_QAIM01000055.1:472-3064 GCF_003061035.1 Acidovorax sp. HMWF018 | reverse complement strand
AAATCGGCCAGCTCAGGGGGTAGCTCGGCAATCAGTTGCACACGCTCGCCCGAGGCGGGGTGGTTGAACTGTAACCGCCATGCGTGCAGGAACATGCGCTTCATCGAGAGCTTCTGCAGGCGCTTGTTGAGGTCAAAGTCACCGTATTTGTCATCACCCACGATGGCGTGGCCCTGGCTGGCCAGGTGTACGCGGATCTGATGGGTGCGGCCGGTCTTGATGGTCACCTCCAGCAGGGACATCGCCGGCAGGCCTTGAGCGGCGCGCGCGGGCACAGTGCTGCGCACCTTGACCAACGTGATGGAGCGCATGCCATCCGGGTCATCGGCCGTGGTCACACGCACGCGGCGCTCGCCGTCGGCCTGCAGGTACTTGTGCAGTGGCAGGTCGATGACCTTTTTGTTGGCAGGCCAGGTGCCCGTGACGAGTGCCAGATAGGTCTTGCCTGTCTCGCGCTCACGGAACTGGTCTTGCAGGTGAGTGAGCGCTGACCGCTTCTTGGCCACCAGCAGGATGCCCGAGGTCTCGCGGTCCAGGCGGTGCACCAGCTCTAGGAACTTGGACGCCGGCCGCGCCTGGCGCAATTGCTCGATCACGCCAAAACTCACGCCGCTGCCGCCGTGCACCGCCACGCCCGCGGGCTTGTCCAGGGCAATCAGGTGCTCGTCTTCGAGCAGGATGGGAAATTCGCGCGCAGGCGCCGGACGCTCGGCCTTCTCGGCCACCTTGTCGGAGATGCGCACGGGCGGCAGGCGCACCACATCTCCTGCTTCCACGCGGGTGTCGGCGCTCACGCGGCCTTTGTTGATGCGGACCTCACCGCTGCGGATGATGCGGTAGACATGCGTTTTTGGCACGCCTTTCAGGTGGCGTATCAAAAAGTTATCGAGCCGCTGGCCAGCGGAGTCAGCATCCACTTCCACCAGGCGGGCTGCGGGAAGCCCCGCAGGGGCTGTGGGCGGTTTGGCCCCTATAATGTGTTTCACCTGCGCGTTGTTATGTAAGTGGTTGATTTGTCTGGAGTTTAGTCCACACAGCCCTTGCCCCTCACGCAGGCAGGTCGATGCCACCGGGCGTCGTGCGCGCAGATTGCAGGCCAGATGCCTGTGGTGGCCAGCACGCCGTGCGGCGGGCTGACAGATTGAAACACTGATACGGAATCCCCCAAGCTGGCAGATGTTCCCTACCCGGGCGCAGCCTGTCAGCGGATCAAAGCGAGCATGTGGTTGTTGATGAGTTGGATGGTGACCTTGTGGCGGTGGCTGATGCCCCTGGCTGCACGCTCCAATTCAGCCCCAACGCCCAGCCAGCAAGCGCAATCAGCTACTCTTTTGCTAGCAAAACTGCGCTCCTACCACTCGCCCCCATCCACGCGCCCCTGCCTCACGATGCTGCGCTAGAGCGCGGTAGATCATTGGCATTCCCGGCAATTCCCTTCGTTTCGATGCGTCAGTCCAGGCATTCACAGCTCCTGTAGAGCTTGTTGTATTGGTTTGGAAACTGTGGGCGGCAGCCCGCGCAGCCCTCCCTGTGGGTCAGGTGGGCTGCACCGCTGCTGTCCGCGAAACACTGAAGGAATCGCATCATGAAGCGGATGCTCATCAACGCCACGCAGCCCGAAGAACGGCGCCTGGCCATCGTCGACGGACAAAAGCTCCTCGACTACGAAATCGAAATCGAAGGGCGCGAACAGCGCAAGGGCAATATCTACAAGGCCGTCGTCACCCGCGTCGAGCCTTCGCTGGAAGCCTGTTTCGTGGACTACGGCGAAGACCGCCATGGCTTCCTGCCGTTCAAGGAAATCTCGCGCAGCTACTTCACCCCCGGTGTCTCGCCCAGCCAGGCGCGCATCAATGAGGTGATCAAGGAAGGCCAGGAACTGCTGGTCCAGGTCGAAAAAGAAGAACGCGGCAACAAGGGCGCGGCCCTGACCACCTTCGTCTCGCTGGCTGGCCGCTACGTGGTGCTGATGCCCAACAACCCCCGGGGCGGTGGCGTATCGCGCCGCATCGAGGGCGAAGACCGCGCCGAGCTCAAGGAGGCGATGGACCAGCTCGAATACCCGAACGGCATGTCCATCATCGCGCGCACCGCCGGCATTGGCCGCACCGCGCCCGAGCTGCAGTGGGATCTGAACTACCTCCTCAAGCTGTGGAATGCCATCGACGGCGCCGCCAAGGGTGGCAAGGGCGCCTTCCTGATCTACCAGGAATCGAGCCTGGTGATTCGCGCGATCCGCGACTACTTCAACAACGACATCGGTGACATCCTCATCGATACCGACGACATCTACGAACAGGCACAGCAGTTCATGGCGCACGTCATGCCCGAGCATGCTGCCCGCGTGAAGCGCTACCGCGACGACGCCGCCCTGTTCAGCCGCTTCCAGATCGAGCATCAGATCGAATCGGCCTACGCCCGCACCGTGCAGCTGCCCTCGGGTGGCGCCATCGTGATCGACCACACCGAAGCGCTGGTGTCCGTGGACGTGAACTCGGCCCGCGCCATCAAGGGCGGCGACATCGAGGAAACCGCCACCCGCACCAACCTGGAAGCTGCCGACGAAGTGGCCCGCCAGATGCGCCTGCGCGA
>NZ_QAIM01000055.1:0-415 GCF_003061035.1 Acidovorax sp. HMWF018 | reverse complement strand
GCCTTGCGCCAGGACCGCGCCCGCGTGCAGTTCGGCACCATCAGCAAGTTCGGCCTCATGGAAATGAGCCGCCAGCGCCTCAAGCCCGCCTTGAGCGAGGGCTCGTCCATCCCCTGCCCACGCTGCGGCGGCTCGGGCCACATCCGCGACACCGAATCGTCGGCCCTGCAGATCCTGCGGATCATTCAGGAAGAGTCCATGAAGGACAACACGGCCGCTGTGCACTGCCAGGTGCCGGTGGAAGTGGCCTCTTTCCTGCTGAACGAGAAGCGCACCGAGATCGCCAAGATCGAACTCAAGCAGCGCGTGGCCGTGCTGATGGTGCCCAACAAGACGCTGGAAACCCCCAACTACCGCCTGGAGCGCTTGAAGCACGACGACCCGCGCCTGGACCACATCGAAGCCAGCTACAAGC
>NZ_QAIM01000508.1:572-4763 GCF_003061035.1 Acidovorax sp. HMWF018 | reverse complement strand
GAGAAAACCCCCTTGACGCACAACGCTGCACAGGGGCAGACGCAAGGCAAGATTCAATACAGGCCCAAAGCAAAAAGCGCTGCAACATTTCTGCTGCAGCGCTTTGCTATTTTGGGGTGGCTGATGGGGCTCGAACCCACGACAACAGGAATCACAATCCTGGACTCTACCAACTGAGCTACAGCCACCGTAGCTTTGTATTATAGCCCGGGATTTTGGCCCCGGACATCAAATCGCTTAATTTTCTGCAGTCACTGTTGTTGCCACCTCAGGACGCGGTGCCTTGATCTGCACCTTGAAGCGCTGCTTGAGCAGTTCATAGTACGCCAGCCCTTCGGCCGTGGCCAACCACTGCACGTATTGTTGGCGCTCCTGCTGCGCACGCTGCGCGTCCGGTGCCTGGCGCGGCACGACGCGGTTGACCTTGACCACTGCATAACCCGCAGCGCCCAGATCCACCCCCGTCCAGCCTGGCAGTGCTTCGGAGGGAGCCCGCAGCGCGGCGTCGATCAGGGCACGCGGCAAATTCTGGGTCTGTTCGCGGGAGACTTCGGTCGCTGCGGCCAAGCCTGTGGCAGAAGACGGGGCAGCCTTCCATGCATTGAGCTTGGCCTCGCCCTCCTTGCGTGCGAGTTCGGCAGATTTCTCAGCCACATACAAGGTGCGAACACGGGCCTTCACTTCGTCATAGGGCAGTGTCAATGCAGGGGTGTAGGTGGTCACACGACCGGCAGCCATCTGGCTGGGGCCCACTTCCACCGCCTCGGTGTTGCGCTTGTTCTGCAGCGAGTCGGTAGCAAAAAGTGCTTCGAGGAACTTGGCGTTGGCCAGAGGGCCCTTGACACCTGCAGCAGGGGTCCGGGTCACACCCTTGGCAGTCTGGATCTTCAGCTTGAGCTTGTCGGCCACGGGCTGGAGGCTGTCTGCCTGCTCATACACACCGTTGGTGAAGGACTCTGCCACCTCGGCAAACTTGCGCTGCGCCTGCTGCTGCTTGAGCTCTGCTTCCATGGTGGGGCGCAGTTCTTCAAAGCTGGGCTGGCGGGGTGTCTTGATGTCGGTGAGCTGGATGATGTGATAACCAAACTCGGTTTCCACCAGATCACTGATTTCGCCCTTTTTCAGCGCAAACGCAGCTTCTTCAAAGGGCTTGACCATCGCACCCCGGGCAAAGAAGTTCAGGTCTCCGCCCGCAACGGCCGAGCCCTTGTCGTCAGAGGATTTCTTGGCCACATCAGCAAAGCTGCCGGGAGCCTTGCGCACCTGGGCCAGCAATTCAGTGGCACGGGCCTTGGCCTTCTCGCGGTCCGCGGCGGATGAATCCTTGGGAGCGTTTACCAGGATGTGGCTAGCGCGGCGCTCTTCCTTCGCCGTCATGCGAGCCACATTCTCTTTGTAGTAAGTACGCAGGTCGTCTTCACCCAGGGTGATGGACGCCCGCACGCTGTCGAGATCCAGCACCACGTATTCGATGGCTGCCTGTTCCAGTTGCTGAAACAGGGCGGGATGGGCCTTGTAGTAGGCCTCCAGATCTGCATCTGTCGGGGTGACTTTGCTGGCGAAGTCGGCAGCGTTGAATCGGGCCACCTGGATCTCGCGGCGCTCATACAAAGCGTCGAGCGCAAGTTTGACCTGCGCATCGGAGCCAAACGCGGAGCTCATCACTCCACCCATCACTTGATTCACCGAGATATCGCGGCGCACATTGGCTTCGAAACCTTCGGGCGTCAGGCCTTGAGCAGCGACCAGTGCGCGATAGGCATCGGCGTCCAGCGTACCGTCCGGGCGCTTGAGTCCAGCAATGGCGGGAATCTCCTGCAGGCTACGGGCCAGACGCGCATCGCTGGTCACGAGGTGCATCTTTTGCGCGGCAGCCGCAAGCACACGGTCACGCACCAGGCGCTCCAGCGTGGCATACCGGGCGCTGGGAGAGTCCAGCAACTTGGGATCGACCGAGGGAGACTGGGCGCGAATGCGGTCTGTCTCCATGCGATGGGCATTGTCCCAGTCCGTCTGGTTGATGTTGTTGCCATCGACACGGGCTACCACAGGGCTCTTTTCAGAGAAATAGTTGCGGTCGATGCCTACCAGCACAAACGAAGGAATGATCAGCAAGAACAAGAAGATCATCACGATCTTGGAGTGCTTGCGGATGGATTCAAACATGGTCGATCTTTCAGAAGGCAAAAAACAAAAGGCGAACTTGCGTTCGCCTTTGTTCGGTGATGGTGGGTCCTGACGGTCTCGAACCGCCGACCTACTCCGTGTAAAGGAGCCGCTCTACCAACTGAGCTAAGGACCCCACCTAAACTGATCCTCAGTTCAAGGCATCTTTCAATGCCTTGCCAGGACGGAACTTCGGAACTTTAGCAGCTTTGATTTTAATCGTAGCGCCAGTACGGGGATTGCGACCGGTACGGGCAGCACGCTTGCCCACAGCGAAGGTACCGAAACCGACGAGCGACACGGTGCCGCCCTTCTTGAGAGTCTTCTTGACAGCCTCGATCGTGGATTCCAGGGCACGCGCAGCAGCGGCCTTGGAGATGTCGGCGTTGGTAGCGATGTGCTCAATCAATTCGGTTTTGTTCACAAGAAGCCTCTCGGAAAAGAGTTAATGGAATGTCTCGAGGATATCTGGTCTTCACACGCCTGAAAGCACAGCCGTGGGCTGGTGGAGAACAGGCGGGGGAATGACTGGCATACACAGCAGTGGCTGCTGCATCAGATTAAAGCCATCGAGTTTCAGAGTGTCAATACAACACGCTGTTTTGCGTCAGCGTTGTTCTGAATTCTAGTCGTATTTCACGCTGCGACAGGGCTTGGCGGGGGTTTTTGTCTCAAACACGCCGTATCGGCAGCACTCCGTATTGACACCCCGCAGCCAGCCGTACTCAACGAGCAGCGAGTGCCTGAGCAATGGCTTTGCCCACATCCTGCGTGCTGCCCGTGCCGCCCAGGTCCGGGGTGCGCGGAGCACCACTGCCGGGTTGCAACACGGCTTCGACAGCGGTCAGAACGGCGTCGTGCGCGGCGCGATAACCCAGGAAGTCCAGCATCATTGCGCCGCACCAGATCTGCCCGATGGGGTTGGCGATGCCCTTGCCCGCGATGTCGGGCGCCGAACCATGCACCGGCTCAAACAGCGACGGCATGGTGCGCGTGGGGTTGAGGTTGGCGCTGGGCGCGATGCCGATGGTACCGGTGCACGCAGGTCCCAGGTCCGAGAGGATGTCGCCAAACAGGTTGCTGGCGACCACTACATCAAAGAAGTCCGGCCGCTGCACGAAGTGGGCGGTGAGGATGTCGATGTGGAACTTGTCCACCGTCACATCGGGGTAGGCCTTGGCCATCTCGGCCACGCGCTCGTCCCAGTAGGGCATGGTGATGGCGATGCCGTTGGACTTGGTGGCGCTGGTCAGGTGCTTCTTGGGGCGCGACTGGGCCAGTTCAAACGCAAACTTCAGCACACGGTCCACGCCGTGGCGCGACATCACTGTCTCCTGCATCACGATCTCACGCGGAGTGCCTTCGTACATGCGGCCACCGATGCTGGAGTATTCGCCTTCGGTGTTCTCGCGCACGATCAGCATGTCGATCTCGCCTGGCAGGCGCGGGCTGCCGTCTCGGCGCACCACAGGGGCGATCACGCCTGGCATGAGGCGCGCGGGCCGAAGGTTGATGTACTGATCGAACTCGCGGCGGAACAGCAGCAGCGAGCCCCAGAGCGAGATATGGTCAGCGATCTTGTCGGGCCAGCCCACCGCGCCGAAGTAAATGGCCTCATGGCCGCTGATCTGGTCCTTCCAGTTATCGGGCAGCATCTTGCCGTGCTTTTCGTAGTAGTCCCAGCTCGAAAAGTCGAAGTGGTCGAAATGCAGGTCAATGCCAAACTTGCGGGCGGCCTCGTCCAGAACGCGGAGGCCCTCGGGCATGACCTCTTTGCCAATGCCGTCACCGGCAATGACTGCAATGCGATGCTTCGCCATTCAGATGCTCCTGAAAATATAGCTGCCTGCGCTTATTCATCCAGCGCTCCAGGCATCAAAGACTTGAAAACTATTTGACGCGTGCCCGGATCTCAGGCAACGCCTTCTGCAGGTAGTACACCATCGACCAGACGGTGAGTACCGCCGAGGCCCAGATGAGCCAGGTGCCCCACACGCCGGTATCGATCACGCCAAACAGGCGCCC
>NZ_QAIM01000508.1:0-562 GCF_003061035.1 Acidovorax sp. HMWF018 | reverse complement strand
CCGTGGTCTTGACCTTGCCGATCATGTGCACGGCCACGCTCTTGCTGGCGCCGATCTGCGCCATCCACTCGCGCAGGGCCGAGATCGCGATCTCGCGGCCGATGATGATGAGCGCCACAAACACGTCGGCACGTTGCAGGTGCACCAGCACCAGGAGCGACGCACACACCAGAAACTTGTCGGCCACCGGGTCCAGAAAAGCCCCGAAGGACGAGGTCTGGTTGAGCTTGCGGGCCAGGTAGCCGTCCAGCCAGTCGGTGGCCGCGAACACCACGAACATCACGGTGGCGATGAGATTGCGCGTGGCCGGGTCCAGCGGTGCGTAGAACACCCCCACGATCAAAGGTATCGCGACGATGCGCGTCCAGGTCATCAAGGTGGGGATAGTCCAGAACATGGCGGCGATTGTGTCACGGCGCGGCCGTGGAACGGCACATGGGGCTTATCTCAATGCCTTGTAAATTTCTTCTGCCAATTCATGCGAGATGCCATCCACGGTGGCCAGGTCCTCCACGCTCGCGGATGCCACACCACGCACCCCGCCAAAACGTTGCAACAGTCG
>NZ_QAIM01000054.1:0-1117 GCF_003061035.1 Acidovorax sp. HMWF018 | reverse complement strand
TCGGTCCGGGTGAGGCCTTCCAGTTCGACTGGAGCGAGGACTGGGCTGTTCTCGCCGGCGTGCGCACCAAGCTGCAGGTAGCCCACTTCAAGCTCAGCCACAGCCGAGCGTTCTACCTGCGCGCCTATCCCTTGCAGACGCATGAGATGCTGTTCGATGCCCACAACCATGCGTTCGTAGTCCTGGGCGGTGTACCCCGCCGTGGCATCTACGACAACATGCGCACCGCCGTAGACCGGGTGCGCCGTGGCAAGGAGCGCGACGTCAATGCGCGCTTTGCGGCCATGGTCAGCCACTTCCTGTTCGAGGCCGAGTTCTGCAATCCCGCGTCGGGCTGGGAGAAGGGCCAAGTGGAGAAGAACGTGCGCGATGCCCGCCATCGCCTGTGGCAGGTGGTGCCGCCATTCCAAAGCCTGCCCGATCTCAATGCCTGGCTTGAAGAGCGCTGCGTGGCGCTGTGGCACGAGATCGAGCACGGCAAGCTGCCGGGCACCGTCGCGGATGTCTGGGCTCAAGAGAAGGCAACCTTGATGCCGATGCCCCGGCCCTTCGATGGCTTTGTGGAGCACACCAAGCGCGTCTCACCCACCTGCCTGGTCCACTTCGAGCGCAATCGCTACAGCGTGCCGGCGCCGTATGCCAATCGGCCGGTGAGCCTGCGGGTCTACGCCGATCGCCTGGTGGTCGCCGCCGAAGGCCAGATCGTGTGCGAGCATCAGCGCCTGATCGAGCGTAACCACCACGGTACGGGTACAGACCGTGTACGACTGGCGCCACTACTTGGCGGTGCTGCAGCGCAAACCAGGAGCTTTGCGCAACGGCGCCCCATTCCTGGAGCTACCAGCGGCCTTCAAGCGACTGCAGGCCACCTTGCTCAAGCAACCCGGCGGCGACCGGGAGATGGTGGAGGTACTGGCACTGGTGCTGCACCACGATGAACAAGCTGTGCTCGCTGCAGTGGAGTTGGCACTGGAGTCAGGGGCTGCCAGCAAGACCCACATCCTGAACGTGCTCCACCGCCTGCTGGGTAAGCGTCAGCTCAGCACCCTCTTGACGAGGTCCTTATGGGATAGTCAGACGTCCAGGATGTGTCGCAGCAAGCCGAAGCCTACGCGCC
>NZ_QAIM01000507.1:0-3283 GCF_003061035.1 Acidovorax sp. HMWF018 | reverse complement strand
CTCGCCCAGGCTCTGCGCCATGGCCGGCAGCGCGGTGTTGACGATGGTGGCGTCCAGCGTCTGCATGAAGAAGCCGACGGCCACCAGCCACAGCAGTACTTTCTGGGAGGGTTCCTGGTGCATGGTTTGCAGGGTTTTCAAACGAAACGAACGCGCCCCATGAAAAAACCGCCCGAAGGCGGTTGATTCAGTCAGGGGTGCAGGGTTGCGCCTGTCACGGTGCCCCTCAGGCCGAGAAGCTGGAGCCGCAGCCGCAGGTGGTGGTGGCGTTCGGGTTCTTGATCACGAACTGCGCACCTTGCAGGTCTTCCTTGTAGTCGATCTCGGCACCCACCAGATACTGGTAGCTCATGGCGTCGATGAGCAGCGACACACCGTTCTTGGTCATGGTGGTGTCGTCTTCGTTGGTAATTTCATCGAACGTGAAGCCGTATTGGAAGCCGGAGCAGCCGCCGCCTTGCACAAACACCCGCAACTTCAGTTCGGGGTTGCCTTCTTCGGCAATCAGGTCCGCCACCTTGGCCGCCGCGCTGTCGGTGAACAGGATGGGGGCGGGCATTTCGGTCTGGATGTTTTCGGCAACTGCGCTCATGGGGTACTCCGGGTTCAGGGTTTGCAGGGAATACTACTGCAAACCTCTCGGGAATTCAGATCACTGGCTGTTTGACGCTAACTTCAGTGGGGGCTTTTCCTCCACCAGCACCGCCGTAGGGATCAACTGCCCCGCGATCACGGCGCCTTGGTGCATCTCCAGCGCCTTGTAATGCACATTGCCGGTGATCTGCGCCTTGGGCTGCAGTTCCAACAGTTCGCCCGCATGCACGGGGCCCAGCACCTGGCCGTTGATGATCACGTGGTCGGCATGCACCGCGCCCTCGACCCGCGCGGTTTCGGAGATCACCAGGATGCTGGGCTGGTCCGCCGCTGCCCGGATATCGCCGACCACATCGCCATCAATGCGCATGCCCTCGGCAAAATGCACATTGCCTTCGATCTTGGTGCCCTGTGCCACCAGGCTTTTGATGGGTGGCTGCTTTTTACGCGAGAACATGGTCGGAAGACTCCTGAAGTGCCAGGCGGTTGCAAAGGCCCGCTTGGGGATGGAATTCGTGCCAGCAAGGCGGCAGGTTGTGGGTGGCAGCTGGGGCTGGATTGCCGGGGCGAGAGCGCCAAAACCTGATCAGCGCATCCACCGTCCACCTTGCACTATTCGATGGCCATGGTCTGGGTGGTGCGTACTGTGGCTCCCTCCAGCACGCGCGCGGTCACGGTTTTTACCACGGCCTGGGGCGGCAGATCGAGCACGCCCTCGATGCGGCGGTATTGTTTGACCTGCAGCGACTGGCCTTGGGGTGGCTGGGTCTGTGCCCATGGTTTGCCATCCAGAGTGCCCACCAGCACCAACTCCAGCCGCCCGTTGAACTCCGGCGCATTGCGGGCGGCCTGGATCACCAGCACCTGCCAACGCAGCTGCATCCCGCCGAGCACCTCAGCCTGCAGCGCGCGAATGGCCAGCCCATCGGTCTTGGCCGCAGGGATCAGCTTTTCAAAGAAGCCCAGATCCTCGCGCAGCGTGCGATTGTCGGCTTCAAGCTGGCGCACCTGGGCCATCAGGCTCTCCTTAGCAGCGCGCTCGGTGGCCAGCAGGCTCTCGGCGGTCAATGCCACCGTCTGGCGCTCCTGGCCCTCTTCGCGCAGGCGGCTGATCTCCGCCTTCATCTGGACCACTTCGTCACGCGAAACGGTATCGATCCCGGCAATGGATTTGCCGAACTCAAAGGCCCACAACGCCACGGCAGCGCAGAAACCCATCACCACGGCCAGGGCCAGCCATCGAAAGGGCCAGGGCAAGGCGCTGCGGATGGCCACCCGGGGGGCGCTGATGGTCAACCGACGGCGAAGCAGGCGAAAGCGCATAGGCTCGACAGGCGGACCATGGAAGGCCTCCCAAAAAAACGAAAAGAGCGCACCATAAACGAAAAAACCGCCCGAAGGCGGTTTTTCTCTGTAAAGCACTCGCAAGGAGTGCCTTGCAGTGGATGCTGCACAAGGCAACATCCGGCAGCGCCACAGCTTAACGCTTGGAGAACTGCTTGGCGCGGCGTGCGGAGTGCAGACCGACCTTCTTACGTTCGACTTCACGGGCATCGCGGGTCACGAAGCCGGCTTGGCTCAGGACGGGCTTGAGGGATGCGTCGTAATCGATCAGGGCGCGGGTGATACCGTGGCGGGCAGCGCCAGCCTGGCCGGATTCACCACCACCGTGCACGTTGATCTGGATGTCGAAAGTTTCGACATGGTTGGTCAACGCCAGGGGTTGCTTGGCAATCATGATCGAGGTTTCGCGGCCGAAGTAGGACTGGATGTCCTTGCCGTTCACCGTGATCTTGCCGGAGCCTTTTTTCAGAAACACGCGGGCGACGCTGGACTTGCGACGGCCGGTGCCATTGTTCCATTCACCAATCATCTCAAGGCTCCTTAGATTTCCAGCACTTTGGGCTGCTGGGCGGTGTGGGGATGCTCGGCACCACCGTACACCTTGAGTTTCTTGATCATCGCGTAGCCAAGGGGACCCTTGGGCAGCATGCCCTTGACAGCCTTTTCCAGCGCGCGGCCGGGGTGCTTGGCTTGCATGTCGCGGAAGTTCGTGGCCGTGATACCGCCGGGATAACCCGAGTGACGGTAGTACACCTTGTCCAGGGACTTGGTGCCGGTGACCTTGAGTTGGGCTGCGTTGATAACGACGATGAAGTCACCGGTATCGACGTGAGGCGTGTAAATGGCCTTGTGTTTGCCGCGCAAACGGAGAGCAACTTCGCTGGCTACTCGTCCGAGGACCTTGTTGGTCGCGTCAATCACAAACCACTCGTGCACGACCTCAGCGGGCTTTGCGCTGAAAGTAGTTGTCATGAGTTTTCTCTTCAAAAGAGGGTTTGGCGGGCCCTTTTCCACGGTCGGTGCTTCTCTGAAGGAAGCCTCTTAGGTGGCAAAAAGTCTTCGCCGCGGGACCACAAAAGCGCTGCGAAGCCTTCCATTATACGAAAGAGCCATGCGTTAGCGCAAGAGCACCCCAGCCACGGCCCTCAGGGCACCTGCTCCGGTCAGTTCGGCGTCTGGCGGCGGCGCTGCTCGTCGGCCTCGTAACGGCGACGGTTTTCCACGCAGACAGTTTGATTGGCCTGGGACGGTTTCTGGCATTCCTGGTGAATACACATCGGGCGGGCCAGGAAGTTGGCGTCGGCACACACCTCTTGCGGCGAGGGCAGGCGGGGCGGGGCGGGGC
>NZ_QAIM01000506.1:0-2147 GCF_003061035.1 Acidovorax sp. HMWF018 | reverse complement strand
CCCCACCCGCCCAGCGCGACAGCGCCAGTGCCATGCCGGACACGACCGCCATCGTCAGCACCACCTGCATCAGCCCCAGGCCAAACACCTGCTTGCGCATGGCACGCAGCTTGGGCAGGCTGAACTCCAGCCCGATGGCAAACATCAGGAACACCACGCCAAACTCGCCCAGGTGGCGCACCCCTTCGGAGTTTTGCGCCAGTGCCAGCGCGTGCGGGCCAATGAGCACCCCAGCGGCCAGGTAGCCCAGCATGGGCGGCAGCTTGAGGCTGCGGCAGGTCACCACGCCCAGCACCGCGGCCAGCAGGTAAAGCAGTGTGAGGGCGAGAGAAGACATGGGTTCGATGCTATCCGAGGCTTGCGTTGTGTAACACAGGATTCAAGCAAGCCATTGGCCGGGGCTGCAGGCCGCTGCTGCCTCCCTGTTTGTGCAAGTCTGGCAAGCCTTGTGGGCCGGGCAAGGGCTTTTCTACCCGGATGCACGGACCGTGCCAGTGGACTTGGCCCATGCGACGGCCCGGCAGGCATGCCCGGTCGATAGAATCCTTGCATGACTCCCGCCCCCGCCGCGCTGCCCCCTTTTGATGCCGACCAGGCCCTGCGCCTGGCCCGCGAGACCTTCCACATCGAGGTGGAGGCCCTGAATGGCCTGGCGGCCCGCGTGGATGGTGTGTTTGCCCAGGCGGTGTTGATGGTGCTGCAGGCCCGGGGCCGCGTGGTGGTGATGGGCATGGGCAAAAGTGGCCACGTGGGGCGCAAGATCGCCGCCACACTGGCCTCCACCGGCACCCCCGCGTTTTTTGTGCACCCTGCCGAGGCCAGCCACGGCGACCTGGGCATGGTCACCGGCGACGATCTGGTGCTGGCCATCTCCAACAGCGGCGAAAGTGGCGAACTCACGGCCATCCTGCCCGTGCTGCGGCGCCTGGGCGCGCCCATGATCGCCATGACGGGCGGCCTGCAGTCCACCCTGGCGCGTTATGCCGACCTGGTGCTCGACTGCAGCGTGGCGCGCGAAGCCTGCCCGCTGAACCTGGCCCCCACCGCCAGCACCACGGCCCAGCTGGCCATGGGCGACGCGCTGGCTGTGGCCCTGCTGGACGCCCGGGGCTTCCGCCCCGAAGACTTTGCCCGCTCACACCCCGGCGGCGCGCTGGGCCGCAAGCTGCTCACCCATGTGAGCGACGTGATGCGCTCGGGCACCGAGGTGCCGCGCGTGGCCCCCGATGCCTCGTTCAGCGACCTCATGCGCGAGATGAGCGCTAAGGGCCTGGGCGCCTCGGCCATTGTCGATGCCGACGGGCAGCTGTTGGGCATCTTCACCGACGGCGACCTGCGCCGCCGCATCGAGGCCGGGGCGGACCTGCGGTCCACCACCGCAGCCCAGGTCATGCACGCCAACCCGCGCCGCATTGCCCCCGACGCCCTGGCCGTGGACGCCGCCGAAATGATGGAAGCCCACGCCATCACCAGCGTGCTGGTGGTGGACGCAGCGGGCGCCCTGGTGGGCGCGGTGCACATCGGCGATCTGATGCGGGCGAAGGTGATCTGACGATGGCGCTGGTTCCTCAGACCTCTCCCTCTCCTGCCCTGCAGATTGACCCGGAGCTGCTGCTGCGTGCCCAGGGCGTGCGCGTGGCCTTTTTCGACGTGGACGGTGTTCTCACCGACGGCGGCCTGTACTTCAGCGAAACGGGCGAGACCCTCAAACGGTTCAACACCCTGGACGGCCACGGCCTCAAGCTGCTGCAAAAGGCAGGCATCACCCCCGCCGTCATCACCGGCCGCGACTCTGCCCCATTGCGTGTGCGCCTCAAGGCCTTGGGCGTGGAGCACGCTGTGTTCGGCACTGAAGACAAGCGCCCCGCCGCCGAGCAGATTCTGGCCACCCTGGGCCTGACCTGGGCGCAGGCCGCTGCCATGGGCGACGACTGGCCCGACCTGCCCGTGATGCGCCGCAGCGCCTTTGCCTGCGCGCCCGCAAACGCCCAGACCGAGGTGCGCCACGCGGCCCACTTCGTCACCCAGGCGCGCGGGGGCGACGGTGCGGCGCGCGAGCTGTGCGACCTGCTGCTGGTGGCCACGGGCCGCTATGCGGCGCTGCTGGCGGACTACACCGCATGATCCGCGTGATCCGCCAGGGCTGG
>NZ_QAIM01000505.1:3693-7314 GCF_003061035.1 Acidovorax sp. HMWF018 | reverse complement strand
CACCACATCACCACGCGGCACCATCAGTGAGCCGATCTGGCGGTCGTCCAGGCGGAACACGTTGCGCACCATGGTGTGCTCGTGCGACTCGATCACGCCGGCGGTGGTGCCTTCGACCAGCATGGCGTGGATCTCCTCTTCGGTCACCGGGCTGCCACTGGTTTCCTTCACGCCCAGCAGGCGCAGCAGGGTGCGCGTGGACGTGGACAGCAGCAGCACAAACGGCTTGGTGGCCAGCGCCAGAAAGTTGATGGGCCGTGCCACCAGGCGGGCAAAGGTCTCGGGGTACGACTGGCCGATGCGCTTGGGCACCAGTTCGCCTACCACGATGGAGAAGTACGTGATCAGCACCACTACCAGACCGGTGGCCGCGTAGCCGCCGTAGGGCAGTGGCACCCCCAGGCGCTCCAGCCACGAGGCCAGCGGCGCGGCCAGCGCGGCTTCGCCCACGATACCGTTGAGCACGCCGATCGACGTGATGCCGATCTGGATGGTGGAGAGGAAGCGCGTGGGGTCTTCGCCCAGCTTCACGGCCGCGGCGGCACCGCTATCGCCCTCATCAATCAGCTTCTGCAACCGGACTTTGCGGGCCGTGACCAGAGCGATCTCTGACATGGCAAACAGGCCGTTGAGACAGATGAGGGCGAACAGTATTGCTATTTCCATACAAAGGGCGCCTTGCGCGCCCTTGGGAGTTGAGAAGCGACCAATTGTAAGGACAGGGGCCAGAGGCCTTGCGCAGGCTCCTAGCCACCTTCGGTTGGCAGGCCGGTTTCGTCCCATTCGGGCAACCCGCCGCGCAGCCAGTACACCGACTGGAAGCCCTTGGCGGAGGCTACCTTGGCGGCCTTGTAGGACTTCCAGCATTCGGCGCCATTGCACGCAAAAATCACCGGCTTGGCTCTGTCCAGGCCCTGAAGCTTGTCCAGCGCCTGAAAGTCATCCTGCGCGGCATTGAAGGCCACGTCCTTGAGGCTCTTTTCCACATACGCAGCGAATACGGCCCCGCGGATGCGCTTGGTCTTGAATTCCTTTTCGGTGCGGGTGTCCACCAGCGTGGCGCCCTGCGTCAGCAGGGTCTGGGCCTCGCGCGCGGTGACACGGTTGACCCCAGGCAGGCTGGTGGGCGTGAACAGCCCCAGCTCGGCCACGCGACGGTATTCCACCACCTCCGGGCGCACGGAGACTGGCGGCAGGCCGCTGGCGGAGGACGACGCGTTGAACCACTGGGCCAGCTTGTTGCGCGCATCCGCCGGCAGGCCTTTTTTCACCACGATGGAGAACCCGCCCGGAACGGGCTGCGACGTGGCCAGCACCCGCGCGATGCCGGGGTGCGCCGCAGACCATTCGGCCCAGTCGTCCTCGCGCACCACGGTGGCATCGGCCGTGCCCAGGGTCAGGGCGGTGAGGCCCGCCTGGGGAAATTTTTCGTACTGCACGGCGCGCAGGTCCTGGAACGACAGCCCTGCCTCGTTCAGCATGCCGCGCGCCATGTAGGTATAGACCGAGTCCTGCTGGGGCAGGTAGAGCCTGCGGCCCTTCATCGCAGGCACTGCCGCCAACTGCTGCAGCCCGACCAGCAGGTATCTGTCTGATTTTTGCGTTGCGCCCACCAGTTCGTAGCCGCGTTGCAACGCAGACGCCGCCACCTGCGCAGGGCCAACGAAGATGTCATAGCCCGCGCTGCGGGTGGCGCGCATCACGTCGGCCATATCGTCGCTGGTCGTCAGTGCCACCGACTGGCCCGCGGCTTTCGATAAGCCCGATTCGGCAGCGGTGCGCAGGATGGAATGCGCTGCCTTGCGGGCGGTGGGTTCCACGGCCACGATGGCCGTCAGCTGGGCCTGTGCTGCGCTGCATCCCAGCCATAGGACAAGTAGCAGTCCCAGCGGGCCTCGGGTCGGTTTTCTGGTGGTGTTCATTGCGCTGCTCCTCTCCCCAAAACAAAGCGCGAATATGCCCACGCCCCCCGCACCTGCGTACGAATGTTTCCGATCTTTTGTTCTTGTTACTTCTGCTAACGACGCCGCGCGTGCGGCAGGAGGAGCTGCCCCACAGAATGCGGGCTGACCCGGCCCCCCGTCCCCGCTCAATGGCGAGGGGCTACAAGGTTTTGTCCACCCCACTATTTGGAGACGTTTCCATGAAAGATTCGATGACCCTGCCGCGCCGCCACATGTTGGCCGGAAGTGCTGCCGCCCTGAGCGCGCTGGGCCTGGCCGGATGGACGGGCAGTGCGCGGGCCCAGCAGGCCGCAGCCTCTGCGGCCAAGCCGCTGCCCGCCTATGCGGGGTGGAAGTCGCCGGATGCATTGATCGTGCACAGCAGCAGCACCCTGGAGACACGCCGCTCCGCGTTCGGCACCAGCGTCATCACGCCGTCCAACCAGCTGTACGTGCGCAACAACCTGCCTGCGCCTGACGCGGCCATCCTGGACAACCGCGACGCGTGGACGGTGTCCGTCGAAGGAGTCAAGAGCCCGCGCAGCCTGACGCTGGCGGAGCTCAAGACGCTGGGCGTGGAGACCGTGGCCACCGTGCTGCAATGCTCGGGCAATGGCCGGGGCTTTTTCCCCAGCAAGCCCAGCGGCACCCCCTGGTCGGTGGGCGCTGCCGGCTGTGTGGTCTGGAGCGGTGTGCCGCTGCGCAACGTGGTGGCCGCCCTGGGCGGGCTGGCCGATGGTGCCGCCTACCTGACCGGCACGGGGGGCGAGAAGCTGCCCGAAGGTGTGGACCCGCTGTCGGTACTGGTGGAGCGCTCGGTGCCCGTGAAGGCGATGGACGATGCCCTGCTGGCCTGGGAGATGAACGGCGAGCCACTGTCGCTGGCGCATGGCGGCCCGCTGCGGCTGGTGGTGCCCGGCTACCAGGGCGTGAACAACATCAAGTACGTTAAGCGTGTGGCGTTTACCAGCGCACAGTCGCAGGCGCGCATCATGTCGCACGGCTACCGCATGTCGCCGCCCGGCAGCAAGGCCAGCCCCGACCAGCCTTCGGTGTGGGAGATGGGCGTGAAGTCGTGGATCAACGGCCCCTTGCCCGACAAGGGGGCACTCAAGCCCGGACAGGTGCAGGTGCATGGCGTGGCCTTTGGCGGCACGCGCGGCATCAAGGGCGTGGAGGTGTCGGCCGATGGCGGCAAGACCTGGTTGGCGGCCAAGCTCATCGGCCCCGACCTGGGCCCCTTTGCCTGGCGGCAATTTGCGCTGCCCGTGCGTCTGGAGGCGGGCACCCATGTGCTGGCCAGCCGCGCCACCGACACGGCCGGCAATGTGCAGGCCGAGCAGCGCGAGGAAAACCTGGGCGGCTACAACAACGCCAGCTGGCGCGACCACGCCGTCACCGTGACCGTGGCCTGACATGGGTGGATTGAACCGAGCGCGCCGCCTTGCAGCGGCGCTGTGGGCCGCTGGCGCCTGTGCGTCGGCGGCGGCCGCCGACCCGGCCGAACTGGCGCGCGGCAAGGAGCTGTTCACCAGGATCCAGCCCGCCTGCGCCGTGTGCCACACGCTCCAGGCCGCCGGTGCCGAGGGCCAGGTAGGCCCGGTGCTGGATGAACTGAAACCCGACGCCGGCCGTGTACTGCGTGCGCTCAAGGCAGGCATCGGCGTGATGCCGTCCT
>NZ_QAIM01000505.1:0-3650 GCF_003061035.1 Acidovorax sp. HMWF018 | reverse complement strand
AGCGAGAAGGACATGCTGGCCGTGGCGCAGTTTGTGGCGCACGCCACGGGCGCGGCCAAGTAGGCGCAGCCTCTCGCGGCGGTTGCAGCAGCGTTGCCTCGCTCCAACCGCGCGCTGCTTCAGGCCGCCGTGCGCGACGGCACCAGCGCCGCTCCGGCTGCGCGCCCTTGCAAGCCCTGGAACGCAAAGTCCACCTCGGGCACGCGGCCGCTCACGATGTCGGCCAACGCCTTGCCCGAGCCGCAGGCATGCGTCCAGCCCAGCGTGCCGTGGCCGGTATTGAGGAACAGGTTGCCCACCTTCGTCTTGCCAATCAGCGGCAC
Organism: Acidovorax sp. HMWF018; assembly: GCF_003061035.1. Lineage (NCBI taxonomy): Bacteria > Pseudomonadati > Pseudomonadota > Betaproteobacteria > Burkholderiales > Comamonadaceae > Acidovorax > Acidovorax sp. HMWF018. The sequence continues at coordinate 3,327 of NZ_QAIM01000505.1, read as the reverse complement.
GTTGCTGGGCGTGGCGGGGCGCAGACCGCTCCAGAACTGGGCCTGGCTCGCGTCGCCCGCGCCAGGGAAGAGTTGCTCCACGCGCCGCACGATGGCCTCGCAGCGCACCTGGTTCAGGTGGCGGTCGTAGCCGTTCAGCTCGGCCGTGCCGGCAATGCGCAGACGGTCGCCGCCGCGTTCGCTGGTGTAGCGCGAGAACACGAGCTTGAACTCGTCGTCCGTCAGGCTCACCTGGTGCGCCTTGCTGGCGTCCTTGACCGGCATGGTCACCGAGTAGCCCTTGGCCGGGTAGATGGGCAGCTGGATGCCCAGCGGCTGCGCCAGCAGCGGGCTGAACGAGCCCATGGCCAGCACAAACGCATCGCCGCGCACGCGCTCGAAGCGGCCTTCGGCATTGGTCACTTCCACATGGTCGATGCGGCCGCCTGCCTCGCGCAGCGCGGTGATGTGGTGGCCCATGCGGAACTGCACGCCCGATGCTTCACACAGCTTGGCCAGCTCGCGTGTGAACTGGTTGGCGTCGCCGGATTCGTCCTCGGCCGTGTAGGTGGCGCCGGCGAGCTGCGGGCGGATGTGGGCGAGGGCGGGTTCGATACGCACGGCCTCGTCGGCGCTGATGACCTGGCGCTCGCAGCCTAGCGTGCGCATCTGCTCGGCCGGAGCCAGCGCGCCATCGAATTCCTTTTGGTTGGTATAGAAGTGGAGGATGCCCTGCGTGCGCTGGTCGTACTGGAGGCCGGTTGCCGCGCGCAGCTGCTGCAGCGTGTCGCGGCTGTAGGTGCCCAGGCGCACGATTTGCTCGATGTTGTGGCGCGTGCGCGCTGGCGTGCAGTTACGCAAAAAGGACAGGCCCCACAGCCACTGGCGCATGTCGGCGCGGATGCGGAACAGCAGGGGCGCATCCTCTTTGCCCAGCCACTGCAGCACCTTGAGCGGCGCACTGGGGTTGGCCCAGGGTTCGGCGTGGCTCACCGAGATCTGGCCGCCGTTGGCAAAGCTGGTCTCGGCACCGGGCGCACCCTGGCGGTCGATGACGGTCACCTCGTGGCCGAGTTGCGAAAGGAAATAAGCCGAAGTCACGCCGAGCAAGCCGGCGCCCAAAACGATCACGCGCATGATTTTCAAAGCCTTTCTGGGCTCTGGCGCTAGAACAACATGCGCTGGCAGCTATGAATTCAATAGCTAACAGCTGGCGCATGAATGCCCTAGCTGCCGCTCCCCCTGTCCTTGGTACCTGAGAGATTCACCGCCACCCACCCGGGCTGCGGCTTGCTCCTTCGGTGCGCTTCGCGTTGCGCGAGGCGGCTCTCCAGACGGCTTTGATGAATGGTGCAGTACGGGACCTGAGCGTGTATGGGAGTTTGCGCCTTCGGTGCAGCGGCGGCCTGTGGCTGCCGTGCTCTCCTGCGAGGCCGATTCTAGGGGCCAAGCCTGCGCGCAAGATCAACTCCGGCTGCTAATGGGGCGCAATCGTTGCTGATGCAGCGGGGCGGGGCCGCTGGTGAAGGTGCCGATAATCCGCCGACCCCTTGTCCCACAGAGAGTTTTGCCATGCCCCCCGCCACTTTGGACCCTGTCGCCAGCGCCGCCGTCATCACCCAGGCCCGGGAGGGGCGCACCCCCCGCCCGCTGGACTTTCCCGCAGGGCTTCGCCCACGCGATGCCGCCGAGGCCTACGCGGTGCAGGACGCCGTGGTGCGTGCGCGCGGTGACATCGCAGGCTGGAAGGTCGGCGCTGCGTCGCCCCAGGCGCAACCCGCGCGGGCCGCTCTCACGCGCGATTCGGTGTGGGTGGCCGCAGCGGGTGAGGTGGTTGCTCTGTCTGCCGCGGGTTTTGCCGTGATGGGCGTGGAGGCGGAGCTGGTGTACGAACTGGGGGCCGACCTGCCCGCCCGCGCCACCCCCTACAGCGCCGCCGAGGTGCTGGCGGCGGTGGTGTCGGTGCGCGCCGCCATTGAGGTGTGCGACACGCGCTTTGCTGCCTGGGCGCAACAGGGCGAGTGGAGCCGCCTGGCCGACCAGGCCTGCCACGGGGCGCTGATTGTGGGGACTGGCACCAACGATATCGCTGCCGTGCAGCCCCTGGCGCAAGCGGTGACCTTGTCGGTGAATGGGGCCGTGGCCGTGCAGCATGCCACCTGGGGCAATCCGGCGGGCGACCCGCTGCGGCTGCTGGTGTGGCTGGCCAACGAAGGCGCGCGCAGCCTGGGCGGGCTGCGCGCGGGGCAGTGGGTCACCACAGGGTCGTGCACCGGCACCGCGCTGGTGGCGCCAGGTACCGAAGTGGTGGCGGACTTTCCAGGGCTCGGTCGGGCTGTGTTGTTGCTGCGGTAGCAGTGTTCGCTGCTACCGCGGGGACGGGGCCTGCTCAGCGCCCTGGTCGCGGCGGGAGTTGCTCCCTCAATTGCGGCGCGGGTTGTCCGGCTGGCTGTCACGGCGGTTGGGCACGCCGTCGCCATCGCGGTCCCGGTCGTTGCGGTTGGAGATGCCGTCACCGTCGCGGTCCCAGCCACCGCGTTGCATCTCCCACCGGCCTTCGCGTTCGATCCACTGGGGCTGGCGATATTGGTAACCGTTGCGCGCCTGCACCCAGTGGCCGCGCACCCAGTGGTGGCGGTTGCCACGCCATTCCCAGTGGCCTTCTTCCCATACCTGGCCTCGGCGAGGGCGGGGCATCGCTTCGTTGCGCGGAGGTGGGGGCGCAGGAATCACCTGGTAGGTGGGCGCAGTCTGGTAGCCGCGCTCGGGTTGGCCGGACTGAATGATGACGGTGCCCTGGGTGGCGGCCTGCGCAGGAGCGAAGGCCAAAAACGCCATAAGCGCGAGGGATGCTGCGGTGAGCGGGTGGCGGGCCATGAGTGTCTCCTGTGGGTGGTTCGATGTGGAACCGGGTGTATCGATGGTGCACGGGTACCCAGCGCCGCGCTGTAGGCGCGATGCCGCCCCTGGCGTAGGCGCAGGGGGGCGCTCTCGGGCTGGCCTGCGCGCTACCGCAGGCGGCCGCCCCTCGGCTTAACGGCGGTATGGGTTGTCCGGGCGATGGTCGTAGCGGTTGGGCACGCCATCACCATCGCGATCCCGGTCATGGCGGTTCGGTACACCGTCGCCATCGCGGTCCCAGCCCCCGGGCTGCATGTTCCAGCGCCCGCCGTGTTCGACCCAACGGGGCTCGCGGTAGTGGTAGCCGGGGCGGGCTTTCACCCAGTAGCCCTGCATCCACACGTGGCGGTGGCCACGCCATTCCCAGTGGCCGGGCACCCACACCATGCCGCGGCGCGGGTGTGGCGCCACCTCGTAGCGGGGTGGGGGCGGCGCCTGGTACTGCAC
>NZ_QAIM01000002.1:0-14280 GCF_003061035.1 Acidovorax sp. HMWF018 | reverse complement strand
CCCCCGCTGGCCGCTGCACCGCGCACACCGCCCCCGGTGACGGGCGGACTGTTCCACAACGCCAGCTACCGCCCCGCGTTTGAAGACCGGCGCGCGCGCCTGGTGGGCGACAACGTGACCATCCAGATCGTGGAAAACGTGACGGCCAGCCAGAAGTCGTCGTCCACGGTGGACCGCACCTCTGAAGTCTCTGCTGGCGTGACGGCCCTGCCCTTCACCAGCAAGACCTTCACCGACAAGCTGGGCGTTGGCGCCAATTCGGGCAATGCGTTCTCCGGCAAGGGCGGCACCGAAAGCGCCAACACCTTCACCGGCTCCATCACCGCCACGGTGGTGGATGTGCTGCCCAACGGGCACCTGGTCATCACCGGCGAGAAGCAGATCGGCGTGAACCAGAACGTGGATGTGCTGCGCTTCTCGGGTACGGTGGACCCGCGCGCGCTGCAGCCCGGCAGCATCGTGAACTCGACCCAGGTGGCCAACGTGCGCGTCGAGTCGCGCGGACGCGGTGCACAGAACGAAGCCCAGGCCATGGGCTGGCTGGGCCGGTTCTTCAACACCGTCACGCCGTTCTGACCAGCCCGGGCGCCCTGAGTGCGCCCAGTGCGCCCATGCCCCCAGTCCTTCCGGCATCTGACGGAAGGCTGGGCGTTGCCTTTGTTCACTACGAATTTGATAGCTATCAGCGCATATTGCACTAGCGCTTCTGGCCATTTTTGCTCAAAAATGGCCTGCCAGAACGCTTGCAGGCCGTGCCTGCGCACCCCTTGTCAGCGCGGCTCCAGACGCAGCCAATAAGCCGGTGAACCCGCTTCTTTTTGGGTTTTAGTTCTGGCCATGGCCCACCACAATGGATGCCATGCAAGCCTCGTCCCACTCCCCCCTGACCCGCACGGCGCGCACGCTGTGGCTGCTGCTGGCCCTGGCGGCCGCAGGTCTGGCAACGCCTGCACAGGCCTTGCGCATCAAGGAAGTGGCGGCGGTGCAGGGCGTGCGCAGCAACCAGCTGACGGGCTACGGCCTGGTCGTGGGGCTTGACGGCACGGGCGACCAGACCACGCAAATGCCCTACACCACGCAGGCCATGTCCAACTACCTGCAGCAGATGGGTATCAGCCTGCCCCCCGGCACGGCGTCGCAGCTGCAGCTCAAGAACGTGGCGGCGGTGATCGTCACGGCGCAACTGCCCGCCTTTGCCCAGCCGGGCCAGCAAATCGACGTGAACGTTTCGTCCATGGGCAACGCCAAGTCGCTCAAGGGCGGCACTCTCATCGTCACACCGCTGCGCGGCGCTGACGGCGAAATCTATGCGCTGGCACAGGGCAACATGGTGGTGGGCGGTGCAGGCGCATCGTCCGGTGGCAGCAAAGTGCAGATCAACCACCTGAGCGCAGGTCGCATTCCGCTGGGCGCGCAGGTGGAGCGGGCCGTGCCCACCCCCCTGAACGAAGGCGACACCATCAACCTGGGCCTGAATGCCTCGGACTTCCAGACCGCCCGCCGCGTGGCGCAGGTGATCAACGCCAAGCTGGGCAACGGCCTGGCCACTGCGCTGGACGGCCGCACGGTGCAGGTGCGCGCGCCCATCGACCCCGGCGCCCGCGTGGGCTTCATTGCCGACCTGGAAGAGTTGCCGCTCGAAACCTCCACCCCCTCGGCCAAGGTCGTCATCAATGCCCGCACGGGCTCGGTGGTGCTCAACCAGGCGGTCACGCTGGGGCCATGCGCCATCGCCCACGGCAACCTGTCGATCACCATCAGCAGCACACCTGTCATCAGCCAGCCCAACCCGCTCTCGCAAGGGCAGACGGTGGTCACGCAAAAGAGCGACATCACCATCAACCAGGAGCCGGGCAACGTGATCCAGATGCCTGCGTCGCCGCAACTGGCCGACGTGGTCAAGGCCCTCAACACGCTGGGCGCCACGCCCGGAGACCTGCTGGCTATCCTGCAGGCCATCAAGGCCGCCGGCGCGCTCAACGCCGAGCTGGAGGTGATCTGACATGGCCCGCTCTGCCGCCGCTGCGCGCGCCATCCACCGGGAGCGACCATGGCCCTGACCCTGCCCTCGTCCAGCACCACCAGCCCGTCGAACGCGCTGGCCGTCGATATCCGCTCGCTCAACTCCCTCAAGTACGAAGCGGGCACCGCCAACAGCGCACAGGTCACGCGCGAGGCGGCCAAGCAGTTTGAATCGCTGTTCATGCGCGAACTCATCAAGAGCATGCGCGACGCCACGATGAAGTCCGGCCTCATGGAAGGCGAGCAGGCCAACCTGGGCCAGGACATGCTGGACCAGCAGCTATCGGTCAACATGTCGGGCCTGCAGGGCGGCTTGTCAGAAGCCATCGCCCGCCAGCTTTCGCGCCAGATGGGCGGTGCGGACACCAACTTCTCGGTGCCGTCCACGCTGAGCCTGCCGCAGGCACAGAACCGGTCTGCGACCTCCGCCACCACGTCTTCCGTCGATACCACCCTGCCCGTCCCCAAAGGCCGCGAAGGCTTTGTGCAGCACCTCAGCGGCACCGCCGAGCGCGTGGCGCAGGAAAGCGGCATCCCCGCCAGCTTCATGCTCGGCCAGGCTGGGCACGAAACCGGCTGGGGCAAGAGCGAGATCAAGACCGCCAACGGTGGCAACTCGTTCAACCTGTTCGGCATCAAGGCGGGCAAGGGCTGGACCGGCAAGGTGGCCGAGATCACGACCACCGAATACATCAACGGCACACCGCGCAAGGTGGTGGCCAAGTTCCGTGCGTACGATTCGTACGAGGATTCCTTCCGCGACTACGCCAAGCTCATCACCGATAACCCGCGCTACGAAAAAGCCCAGGCCACCGCCAAGACGGGTTCTGCCGTGGCCTACGCGGCCGAGCTGCAAAAGGCCGGTTACGCCACCGACCCGGAGTACGCCAAGAAGCTCAGCGGCGCTATCAACAGCGCGCTGCGTGTACAGCGCGCCCAGGCGTGATGGACGAGAAGAACCGAGGTAAGCCATGAGTCTGCTCAACGTCGGCGCCCGCGCCCTGCTGGCCAACCAGGTGGCCCTGCAGACGGCAGGCCACAACATTGCCAATGTCAACACACCCGGCTATTCGCGCCAGACGGTGGTGCTGCAAACCGTCCAGGGCCAGTTCACGGGCGGTGGCTACATCGGCCAGGGCGTGGATGTGCAGACCATTCTGCGCAACCAGAGCGAGCTGCTCACGCGCCAGTCGGCCGCGGCTGGATCGACCCAGGCGGCCGACGCCATCCGCGCCCAGCGCCTGAGCCAGTTGCAGGAAGTGTTCAGCGGCGGCACCCAGGGCCTGGGCGCCGCCATCAACGACATGATGAACGCGTTCTCGGACGTGGTCAGCAGTCCCACCGACATCACGGCACGCACGGTGGTCCTTACGCGGCTGGACGAAACGGCCGCACGCATGCGCACCGCCAGCGACCGGATCAACGAGATCGAGTACACCGTCAAGGAACAGCTGCAGAGCAGCGTGACCGCCATCAACAGCCTGGCCACGCAGATGGCTGCCATCAACGAGCAGATAGCCCGGGCCACCGGCAACGGCCAGAGCCCCAACGACCTGCTGGACCAGCGCGACCAGATCATCCGCGACATCAACCAGTATGTGCAGACCACCCAGATCCCGGCGGATGACGGCACCGTGGGCCTGTTCGTGGCGGGCAGCCAGCCCCTGGTGCTGGGCAGCACAGCCGCCAGCCTGTCGATCGACGATGCAACGACTTTCCCGGGCAGCGGACAGTCCAAGCTGTTTTTCAACCGCCCGGGCGCCACCCCCGTGGAGCTGGACGAGAACGTGCTGGGCGGTGGCAGCGTCTCGGGCCTGCTGCGCTTTCAGAACACGGACCTGAGCGAAGGGCGCAATCTGCTGGGCCGCATGGCGCTGGCCATCGGCATGACGATGAACGACCAGCAGAACCTGGGCCTGACGCTCGATGGCGTGCCAGGCAAGGATCTGTTCGCCTTGCCCACCAGCATGCCGGGCCACACCAACGGCGCAGGCGTGGGCACGGTGTCGTTCACCGGCCCCACACAGTTTGCTGCGTCCGACTATGAGATTCGCTTCACCACGGGCACGGCCGGGCAGGTGGTGCGCCTGTCCGACGGCCAATCAACCCCGTTCACCAGCGCTGCCAACCTGGCCACGCTGCAGATCGATGGGCTCAACTTCAACCTGACCACGCCCGGCAACCCTGGCGAGCGCATGCTGTTCAAGCCGTTCAGCACGGCTGCCAACAACATCCAGGCGCTGGTGTATTCGCCGCGCGACCTGGCAGCCGCCAACCCCATCAACGCCGCCATGGGCACGGCCAACGGCGGCACCATGCAGCTGGGCAGCCTCAAGGCCACGGGCCTGCCCAACCCGCCGGGGCTGGTGCTGCCGGCAAATGCCAACCCAGCAGCCATTCCGCCCATCCTGGGGGGTATCCAGTTGCAGTTCACCGCCGGGCCGCCCACGACCTACGACGTGCTCGACCGCGGGACCGCGCCACCCACCTCGCTGGCGACTGCACAGCCCTACACCTCGGGCCAGCCCATCTCGATCAACGGCTGGCAGATCACGCTGCAGGGCACCCCCAAGACGGGCGACACCGTGGTGATCGGCAATGCGCTGGACCCGCAGTACGGAGACGCCTACACCCGCAACGCAGGCAACGCGAATGCCCTGATGGGACTGCGCGACGTGAAAATGTTTGACGAGTCCACCCTCTCCGACGGGTACGCTGGCGCCATTGCCCAGGTAGGCACACGCACCCAGAGCGCCAAGTTTGCGGAGCAGCTGTCCTCCACCATCGCAGCCAACCTGGAGCGCGACCGCACGGCAGTGTCGGGGGTGAACCTGGACGAAGAGGCCGCCAAGCTGATCCAATACCAGCAGGCGTACCAGGCCTCCGCCAAGATGATCCAGATTGCGCAGAACATTTTTGATTCGCTGATCCAGGGCCTGGGCCGATGAATGCCGCCCCTGGCGTGAGGAGTTCGACATGAGCACAAACATCTACCGCGTCGGCACGGCCAACATGTACGACAACGCGTTGCGCAACCTGGGCGCGCGCCAGACCAGCCTCACCACGCTACAAGAGAACCTGACTTCTGGCAAACGCGTGGTGCGCGCCAGTGACGACCCGGTGTCGGCAGCGCAGGCCGAGCGAGCCCTCAACCGCCTGTCGCGCATCCAGACCGAGCAGCGGGCACTGGAAACCCAGCGCAATGCGATTGCACAGGGGGAATCCTCACTGGGCGATGCGGTGAATCTGATCCAGAACTTTCGGGAGTTGGTGGTCAGTGCGGGCGATGCCAGCATGACTCCCAACGACCGGGCCACTGTGGCCAACCAACTCCAGGGTTTGCGGGAACAGCTGCTCGAAGTCGCCAACCGGAAAGACACCAACGGCATCCCCCTGCTGAGTGCATTGGGCAGCGCGCTGGCGCCGTTCCTGGGCCCCTTGAGCAGCTCCCCCGACTACAGCTTCCAGGGCTTGCCGGGTCAGACGGCGAGCAACGGCGTGACGGTACCGGGGGCCCTCGACGGCGACTCTGCCTTCATGTTCGACCCCACCCGCGACAGTGTCTACACCGCCGGGGTCAGCAACATCCCGGTAGGCCGACAGCTCACCACCACGGCCATCACGCCCACCAACAAAGCTTTGGTGACGGGTGACAACTACACCGTCACCTTCAGCGCAGTCGGTCCAGGCGCCACCACGGGCACCAGCACAGCCACGTACACCATCACCAACACCACCACGGGTGCCGTCTCCGCCCCGGTGGTGGTGCCGGACTACCCGACCGACAAGCCGGTCACCATCTCCGTTCCAGGCATTCCGGGGCTTTCCTTCGACATCAAGGGCAACCCAGCCAACGGGGATACCGTCACCCTGCAGCCCAGCGCGAGCATGTTCAGCACCATGGACAGTGCCATCAATGGCATCCGCAACGCTCCCAACAACAACGGCGCCATCCAGGCCGTGGGGCAGGCACTGGCCAACATCGATATTGGACTGGAGCGCGTACACAACATGCGCAGTTATGCCGGCGAGCTGCTCAATCGCGCAGACCGCATCACCGGCGACCAGGAAAAGCGCTCCATCCAGCTGGAAGGCGACCGTTCGCGGGCAGAGGATCTCGATATGATCAAGGGCATTTCCGACTTCCAGAACCAGCAGGTGGGTTATGAGGCTGCACTCAAGTCCTATGCGCAGGTTCAGAAGTTGTCGCTGTTTAACTTTATTGGCTAGGAGCCTGTGCGGCAGAGGGTGTTCGGGCGCAGAGCCCATCGCACCCTGTGCCAGCAGGCTTCAGCACCGGCTGGTGCACCGTGGCGACACCCATCCCGCGAGCGCTGGCTGGCCCTGTTTTTTGCCTGAGAGCCCATGGTCCAATCCGTCCTAGGTAGCCTGATCCTGGGCTACCGCCCTTTGTGGAACCGCGCCCGCAAACTTGCAGGCATCCAGCTGTATGCCCACAACGAGGCCTCGGCAACCGTCGATGGCGGGCACCTGCTGCGCACGCTGCAGGAGCTGTGGTCTGCCAGCTCGCCGCCGTTGCTGATCTCGGCACAGACCCGCCAGCTGCTGTGCGACCTGCTCGAAAACGCGCCACGTGCTGCACCGTGGATCGAGGTGCGCGGCGAGTGGCTGTCGGACTCTGCCATCTATGACCGCGTGAAGGCCGCGCACCAGCGCGGGCTGCGCATGGTGTGGCGGGGCGACATGGACAAGCTGCCCGAGCCCGAGATTGCCCGCTGCTTCGACAACAGCCTGCTGACCTTGCGCCCGGAAGACGCCGTGGCTGCGCTGCAAGCCACGCCCCCACGCCCAGGCAGTGCCGCCGCCGCAGCAGCACCTGTTGCCAAACGCACCCCTAGCCCGGTGCTGGCTGGCCAGATGTACGAAAACATCGCGAGCAGGGCACTGATGGAGCACTGTCTGGACCAGGGCAACGCGATGGCGCTGGCTGGGTGGCCTACGGAGGATGTGCTCTACAGCCTGCGCCACCACCCGCAGCAGCCCTCGCACGCGGTGATCTTCAAACTCATGAAGGCCATCGACGACGAGCAGTCGCTGGAAACCTTTGAAGACATCATGGGCGAGGACCCGCTGCTCGCGTACCGCTTCATGGTCTATACCAACTCGGCCGCCCTGGGCCTGCGCACCGGAATTGATTCGCTGCGCCGGGGCCTGGTGATGATGGGCTACAGCTCCATCAAGCGCTGGCTGTCCGACCAGCTGCCCCATGCGAGCACCGAGGCCAACATGCAGCCGGTGCGCGAAGCCATGGTGATCCGCGCACAGCTCACCGCGCGGCTGCTGGACGCGGGCATCGAGAACGACCTGCGCCGCGAGATCTACCTGTGTGGCCTGCTCTCCCAGCTCGATGAGCTGCTGGGCGAGCCCCTGGGCACCATCCTCAAGCGCCTGCCCCTGTCCGAACGCATCTACGACGCCACCGTGTTGCGCACTGGCCCCTACACCGGCGGTCTGCAGATGGCCTGTGCACTGGAGACAGATGACGCCAGCGCCATCCGCCAGCTGTGCGAGACCTTCGAGATGGACCTGGAAGAGGTCAATCGCGCGCTGCTGCGGGTATTGTCTGACCTGGAAGTGGAAAGAAAGTAGGCCCCTGCGCCGGTTCCTGTGGGCGACACCACCATGCGATTGCGCGACCCCAGGGCAATGGCTGCGGCTCACCGCCCCTGCTCAGCACGCACACGCTCAAAGATGCGCCAGAACGCCGCGTCCTGCGTCGTCGCGAAGTTGATGCGCATGAGCGTGCTGGGTTTGCGCTCGGCATGGAACAACGCACCGGGCGCCAGCAGATAGCCTTCGTCCAGCATGCGCTGCGACAGCGCATCGGTGTCCACCCCGGTCTCCACCCAGCCAAACAGGCCCACCGGCTCGGCCGCAAAGGTGCAGCCCGCCCCCAGGGCGAGCTTGACGCTGCGCGCGCGTGCGGCATCCAGCCGGGTGCGGATGCGTTCGGCGTGGCGGCGCAGCTGGCCCTGCTCGATGCACAGTGCCAGGGCCTTTTCCAGCAGCGCAGGGGTGGTCAGCGTGGCCAGCAGCTTGGTGTCCAGCAATTGCTCCACCAGCGCAGGCGGCGCAGCCATGAAGCCAATGCGCCAGTTGGGCGCCAGGATCTTGGCAAAGCCGCTCACATAGATGGTGCGCTGCAGGCCATCCAGCGCCGTGAGGCGCGTGGCGTGCTCCGGCGCTATGTGGCTGTAGGTGTCGTCTTCCACCACATGGAAGTTGTGCTGGTTGGCCAACTGCAGCACGCGGTGGGCACTGCCCGGCGTAAGGCAGTAGCCCGTGGGGTTGTGAAACACGCTCACGCTCACGTAGAGCTTGGGCTTGTGCACCTCGCAGTAGCGCGCCATGACTTCCAGATCCGGGCCATCGGCGCGGCGCGGCACGGGCAGGATGTGCATGCCCAAGGCGGCCAGCCGCGCAAACTCCACTGCCCAGCCGGGCTCCTCCACCATGACCGGGTCGCCCGGGCGCAGCAGGGTGCGGCTCACGATGTCGAGCGCATGCGTGGCCCCCACGGTGGTGATGATGTTCTCAGGCACCGTGTGCACGTTGAGCGTGGACAGCTTTTTTGCCAGCACGCGCCGCAGGCCTGCATCGCCCAGCGGCTCGCCATACTGCAGCGAAAACTCCTGCAGGGCGCGCGAGTTGGTGACCTTGCGCACGGCGGCGGGCATGAAGGTGGACTCCAGCCAGTCGGGCGGAAAGACCCCCATGCCGGGCTGGGGCTTGTCGCTGATCTTGTGGAACATGCCCCGGATCAGCGCCGTGGCGTTGACGGGCGACACCCCTGGACCCGCGCGGCCGGCGGCACGCGCCGCAAACCAGTGCGCCGTGCTCCAGTTGGCGGCAGCACTTTCCAGAGCCAGGTCGTCGGGGCGCGCGCGCGCGTCAAGGTCGCCATCGGCTGCATCCACCGCTCGGCCACTTTCGCGGACAAAAAAGCCCCGGTTCTTGCGCGCCTCCACCAGGCCCTGCGCCAGCAGCTGGTCATAGGCCGCCACCACGGTGGACGAGCTCACCCCATGCTGCTGCGCGCACTGGCGCACGGACGGCAGGCGTGCACCCGGCGCCATCAGGCGGTTGCGGATGCGCTCGGCAAACCGGGCGGACAGTTGTTCGGTCAGCGACTGGGTCGACGATTTCATCAGCATGGTGGCATTCCGCTCGCTGCGCCGCCAGGCGCCGGTGTGTATTGTTTTGCCGGGCAATACAGATTTGCAACTGCGCCGACTGTCTGTACTGGTTGTGTATTGGTAGCAAGATTACATTGAAGGCAGATCCCCGACAAGTCCCCCACCCATTCCCGCACCCACCATGAGCGTCGCTGAACTCACCGCCCTGCTGCTGTTTTGCACCGCCATGAGCTTTTCGCCGGGGCCCAACACCACCTTGTCCACCGCGCTGGCCGCCAACCTCGGACTCAAGCGCGCGCTGCGCTTTTGCTTTGCGGTGCCTGCGGGCTGGACGCTGCTCATGCTGGGCAGCGGGCTGGGCCTGGGTGCCCTCATCACCGGCGTGCCCGCCCTGCGCTGGGCGGTGACGCTGCTGGGCGTGGCCTACATGCTCTGGCTGGCTTTCAAGCTCAGCCGCGCAGGCCAGATGACCGCCATCGACACGTCGCGCCTGAACGTGACCTTCTGGCAAGGCGTAGGCCTGCAGTTTGTCAACATCAAGGCCTGGATGCTGGCCCTCACGCTCAGCGCAGGCTGGGTGGTCAATGCCGCAGGGCAGCCCGCCGCCAACCCGGGTGAGCGCCTGGCCATCATTTGCGGCGTGATGATGGTGTTCGCCTTCACCAGCAACTTTGTCTATGCACTGGTGGGCTCGCTGCTGCGCCAGTGGCTGGCGCAGGGCGCCCGGCTGCTGTGGTTCAACCGCGCGCTGGCACTCGTGCTGGTGCTCACTGCGTACTGGATGCTCACCCTATGAACCGCGCACAGGAAAAAGAAGCCCTGCTCTGGGGCCTGGTCGGCGTCACGCTGTTTGCGGCCACGCTGCCCATGACGCGGCTGGCAGTGGGCTCTACCGACGCACCCCAGCTGTCTCCCTGGTTCGTCACGTTCGGGCGTGCCGCCGTGGCGGGCTTGCTGTCGATTGGCTACCTGCTGTGGCAGCGCACGCAAGGGCGCCTGAACCTGCCGGTGCGGGCCGAGTGGCCACTGCTGGGCATCACGGCGTTTGGCGTGATTGTCGGCTTCCCGCTGTTCCTGGCGCTGGCACTGCGCCATGTGCCCAGCACGCATGGCGCGGTGGTCACGGCCCTGCTGCCACTGTCCACCGCCCTGCTGGGTGCGCTGTGGTACCGGCAGCGGCCCTCGACAGGCTTCTGGGCCTGTGCGGTGCTGGGCAGCGGGCTGGTGCTGAGCTTCATGGTGTGGCGTGCGGGCGGCCTGTATCTGGGCGCGGCCAACGTCTACCTGCTGATTGCCATGACCACGGGCGCTTTGGGCTACATCGGCGGCGCCCGCCTCACGCCCCGGCTGGGTGCCGAGCAGGTGATTTGCTGGGTGCTGGTGTGCAGCCTGCCACTCACGCTGCCCGTGGCCTGGTGGTTTGCGCCCGCCGTGCCCTCCAGCATTGGCGCGATGAGTTGGGCGGGCTTTCTGTACGTGGCGTTGTTCTCGATGTGGATCGGCTTCTTTGCCTGGTACCGCGCCCTGGCGTTGGGTGCCGTGCGGGTCAGCCAGATCCAGCTCATCCAGCCCTTTTTGAGCCTGCTGTTTGCCGTGCCGCTGCTGGGTGAACACCTCGATACCGCCACCCTGGTGTTCGCAGTGGCCGTGATCGCCACCGTCTTCGTGGGCAAACGGATGCCCATTCAACAACGCGGAGCCCCCGCATGAGTGCCCCCACCCCGGAGCAGCGATTGCAACAGCTGGGCCTGGTGCTACCCACCGTATCCACCCCGCGAGGCAACTTCGATGCCTATGTGCTGGACGGCAACACGCTGTACCTGTCGGGCAAGGGCTCGCCACTGCGCAACGACACGGTGGTGGTCCCCAAGGTAGGCCGCGAGATCAGTGCCGACGAGGCACGTCAGCACGCCCGCGAAGTGGGCCTGCAGCTGATCGCCACCATGCAGGCAGCACTCGGAGACCTCTCGCGCGTGCGCCGTGTGGTCAAGCTGCTGGGCATGGTGAATGCGGTACCCGACTTCATGCAGCACACCGAGGTTATCAACGGCTGCTCCGACCTGCTGGTGGAAGTGTTTGGTGATGCCGGACGGCACGCACGCTCGGCCGTCGGTGTCGGCTCCTTGCCACGTGGCTTTGCGGTGGAGATCGAGGCCGTGGTGTCGATCAAGGACTGAAACCATGCATTTGCAGAACATTCCCTTTGCCACCACCGACTGGGCCAGCATTCCGCGCGAAGAAAAAAGCGCCGCAGCGGGCCAGGCCTTCTGGCGCACCCAGACATTTGGCGAGGTGCGCGTGCGCATGGTGGAGTACACGCCAGGCTATGTGTCCGACCACTGGTGCACTAAGGGCCATGTGCTCTTGTGCCTGAGCGGCGAGCTGCACACAGAGCTGGCCGACGGCCGCCAGTACACCTTGACACCCGGCATGAGTTACCAGGTGGCGGACAATGCAGAACCTCACCGGTCCACCTCCCCACAGGGCGCCACCCTGTTCATCGTGGACTGAGAAGGTGTGAACGCACCCGCCAGGGCTGCTGCACACCAATTTTTTTGACACCAACTTTGCAACCGTAGCGGCCCAGGCGGCCACCCGCAGGAGACGAGAGTGAAACTGAACGACCTTCCCACCAACAGCACGTGGACCCTGGCACGCCGTGCCGAGCGCATGAACCCCTCGGTCATCCGCGAAATCCTGAAGGTCACCGAGAAGCCCGGCATCATCAGCCTGGCAGGCGGCCTGCCATCGCCCAAGACCTTCCCGGTCTCCGCGTTTGCCGCCGCTTCTGCCGCCGTGCTGGCCAACGACGGCCCCGGCGCCCTGCAGTACGCCGCCAGCGAAGGCTATGGCCCGCTGCGCCAGGCGATTGCCGACTTCCTGCCCTGGGACGTGGACGCTGACCAGATCCTCATCACCACCGGCTCGCAACAGGCGCTGGACCTGATCGCCAAGATCCTCATCGACACCGACAGCCGCGTGCTGGTGGAAACGCCCACCTACCTGGGTGCGCTGCAGGCCTTCACGCCCATGGAGCCCAACGTGGTGTCCGTGGCCAGCGACGACCAGGGCGTGCTGATCGACGACCTGCGCGCCAAGGTGGGCACCGGCGCTAACAAGGCGCGTTTCCTGTACGTGCTGCCCAACTTCCAGAACCCCACGGGCCGCACCATGAGCGACGCGCGCCGCGCCGAGCTGGTGGCCGCCGCCGCCGAGCTGAACCTGCCCCTGGTGGAAGACAACCCCTACGGCGACCTGTGGTTCGACGCACCGCCGCCGGCCCCGCTCACGGCCCGCAACCCCGACGGCTGCATCTACATGGGTTCGTTCTCCAAGGTGCTGGCCCCCGGCCTGCGCCTGGGCTACATCGTGGCGCCCAAGGCCGTGTACCCCAAGCTGCTGCAGGCCAAGCAGGCGGCCGACCTGCACACGCCCGGCTACAACCAGCGACTGGTGGCCGAAGTGATGAAGGACGGCTTCCTGGACCGCCACGTGCCCACCATCCGCGCGCTCTACAAGCAGCAGTGCGAGGCCATGCTGGCCGCACTCGACAAGGAAATGCAGGGCCTGGGCGTGCACTGGAACCGCCCCGACGGCGGCATGTTCCTGTGGGTGCGCCTGCCTGAAAGCATGAGCGCCATCGAACTGCTGCCCAAGGCCGTGGAGCGCAATGTGGCCTTTGTGCCCGGGGCAGCCTTCTATGCCGACAACGCCGACCACCGCACCCTGCGGCTGTCGTTCGTGACCTCCACCGTCGAGCAGATCGCCACCGGCATCGCGGCGCTGGCGGCAGCCATCCGCGAGAGCAAGGGCTGATTCACCATGCTGAGGCTCTGGGGTCGCCTGTCGTCCATCAACGTGCGCAAGGTCGTGTGGGCCGTGCAGGAGCTGGGCCTGCCCTCAGTGCAGCGCACCGACGCGGGCGGCCAGTACGGCATCGTGCGCGAGGCGCGCTACCTGGGCCTCAACCCCAATGGCCTGGTGCCGCTGATTGAGGACGAGGACACGGGCGTGGTGCTGTGGGAGTCCAACGCCATCGTGCGCTACCTGTGCGCCCGGCATTCGCTGGGCAACCTGTACCCCGAAGACCTTCCCTCGCGTTTTGTGGCCGAGCAGTGGATGGACTGGCAGCAGACCACGCTGAACCCGGCCGGGCGCGACGCCTTCATCCAGTGGATCCGCACGCCTGCGGCCCAGCGCAACGATGCGCTGATCGCCGCGTCGGTGGCGGCCACGGAGCCCCTGCTGGCCCTGCTGGACGCCCACCTGGCCCGCCAGCCCTTCATGGCGGGTGAGCGGTTCACGATGGCCGACATCCCGGTGGGTTGTGAGATCCACCGCTGGTGGGGCTTGCCGCAAGAACGCGCCGCACGTCCCCACCTGGAGCGGTGGTACAACACGGTCAGCACCCGCCCCGGCGCCCGCGGGGTACTGGACCAACCCCTTTCCTGACCGCGCCTCACCATGCACCAGCGCCCCTTCAAGCAGATCGACGTCTTCAGCGACCGCCCCGGCTACGGCAACCCTGTGGCCGTGGTGCTGGATGCCGACGGCCTGAGCGACAGCGACATGCGCCGCTTTGCGGCCTGGACCAACCTGTCGGAAACCACCTTTCTGATGCCGCCCACCGACGCCGGGCGCGCGGCCGGCGCCGACTACCGCCTGCGCATCTTCAGCCCCAATGGCGAGCTGCCTTTTGCGGGCCACCCCACGCTGGGCACCTGCCACGCCTGGCTGCAGGCAGGCCACCGCCCGCAGCAGGACGGCATGGTGATCCAGGAATGTGCGCTGGGCCTGGTCCGCATCGCACTGAGCGGCGACACCCTGGCGTTTGCCGCCCCCCCGCTCAAGCGCAGCGCCCCCAGCCCCGCGCTGGTGCCGCTGATTGCGAGCGCCCTGGGCCTGCGCCCGCAGCAGATTCTGGGTGCGCAGATGCTGGACAACGGCCCCGTGTGGCTGGGCCTGCTGCTCGACAGCGCCGACACGGTGCTGGGCCTGCACCCGGACCACGCCCGCCTGAAAGACCTGGGCCAGGACGTGGGCGTGATCCATGTGGGCCCTGCCGCCAGCAACACCGCCCAGCCCGGCGTGGTGGTGCGCG
>NZ_QAIM01000504.1:0-1599 GCF_003061035.1 Acidovorax sp. HMWF018 | reverse complement strand
TTCCCTGCACCGGGCGGTGGCCATCAAGGAGTACATGCCCTCGGCGCTGGCCGGGCGCTCGCAGGGGCAGTCGCTCTGGGTGCGGTCCTCGTCCGACCAGCAGACCTTCCAGGCCGGGCTGGTCTCTTTTGTGGGCGAGGCCCGTCTGCTGGCGCAGTTTGACCATCCCTCTCTGGTCAAGGTGTTCCGCTTCTGGGAGGCCAACAACACGGCCTACATGGTCATGCCGCTGTACTCGGGCATGACGTTCAAGCAAGCCCGTGCCCAGATGCGCACCCCCCCACCCGAGGCCTGGCTGCGCAAGCTGCTGTGGTCGGTGCTGGATGCGCTGCGCGTGCTGCACGATGGCAACACGCTGCACCGCGACATTTCGCCCGACAACATTTTCCTGCAGGACAACGGCCCGCCGGTGTTGCTGGACCTGGGCGCCGCCCGGCACGCCATCAACGACCAGGACCGCAAGCACACGGCGGTGCTGAAGGTGAACTACGCCCCCATCGAGCAGTATTCCGACGGCGACGAGGAACTGCGCCAAGGCCCGTGGAGCGACTTGTACTCGCTGGCAGCGGTCATGCACGGGTGTCTGGCCAATGACACGCCCCTGCCCGCCACGCTGCGCTCCATCCGTGACCGCATGGTGTCGTTCTCCCGCATCGCCAAAACCGTCAAGCGGCAGTTTGGGGTGGAGTATTCAGCGCCTTTTGTCGCGGCGATTGCCCAATCGCTGGCCCTTCGGCCCGAGGACCGCCCACAGAGCATTGATGCCTTTCTCCAGACCATGGAGATGACGTCGGCGCCGGACGATGTGCAGCACTTCGACTTCCGGGCGGAGTTGGGCGACATCTGGGTGGAGCCCGCCGACCAGCCTGGCCCGGGTCTGGCCACCCCTACCGTGGACGTAACCTCCGCCCCCAAGATCATGGCCGAGATGCAGGCACAGGCCCAGCGTGAGGAATTGGTGGCGGCGGCTCCCGCATCGGATGCCAGCCGCCCTGGCGATGATTTTGGTGGGGATACGGTCATGCTGGCTGGTCCTGACACCGTGGCGGCCGATGCTGGCGACACGGTGTTCATCGATGCCGGCGATACCGTGGTGGCCGACGACGATTCGCGCTTTGAGGACCTGCCACACCACCGTTCACCGGGCGCAGGCGGGTCGCGTGCAGCCGATCGGCGTTCTGCGCCTTTGGAGCGGGATGTAGTGCGCAGCAATGGCAAGCCGACCCCATCCCCACGGCGTTCCCCTTTGGTGGCGGGCATCGTGGTGGCGGCGTTGGTGGCTGTGGTGGCCGGCGCCGGTTGGCGCTGGAGCCAGGGCAGCAAGCCGCCCCGGGACGAGATCATTACGGAGATGGCCGAGCGGCCTGCCGCAGCGGCGGCTTCAGACGCAGCCATGGTGGAGGTCAGCGCTCCGGCTGCTGCCGGGGGCGACGCGCAAGGTCTAAGCTCGGATGGCGCAGTGGCGTCAGCCAGCGCCGCCTCTGCGGCCGCACCTGCTCCTGCCTTTGTGGTTGCGTCTGCACCCAAGCCGAGCCCCCGGGTGGCCAAGCGTGCAGGCGCAGAGCCCGCACCCACACCCATCGTGGTGCATGAAGAGCC
>NZ_QAIM01000503.1:4146-6395 GCF_003061035.1 Acidovorax sp. HMWF018 | reverse complement strand
GCCAGCCCAGCGGGCCTGACACGCGTCAGACCCCAGCCAGCCTGCGCTCTTTAGCGCATCCCCTTTTTCGTTTTCGCCCTTGCACTCACCCCCGTGGGTGTGTGCAGGCACGCAACCTCGTGCGCCCCATCTCCAGGCGCGCCGGGCCTCGTTTTGCGTTCATGTTTTTTTGGACTGGTTAGCCATGCGCTCCTCCTCTTCTTCTGTTTCTTCTTCACGCCCTGCGCCCCTGCCGCGCCCCACCTTGACGGCCATGGCGGCCGCCGCGCTGCTGGCCTCCCTCCACCCCGCCTGGGCCGCAGACGGCGATGTGGTCACCCCACCCACCCTGTCTGCCGTGGACGTGGTGGGCCGCAGTGCCTCGGGCACCTATTACGCCGACGAGGCCGAGGGCGCCAAGACCAGCCTGCCGCTGCGCGAGCTGCCGCAATCCGTGCGGGTGATGTCGCGCCAGACGCTGGACGACCTGGGCGCCACGCGGCTCGATGATGTGCTGGACTATGTGGGCGGTGTCTCGCGCCAGAACAACTTTGGCGGGCTGTGGGACAACATTGCCATCCGGGGCCTGCCGGGCAACGAGAACACGGGCATGGCGACGCTGCTCAACGGGTTTTCGTCCAACCGGGGCTTTAATGCGCCGCGCGACCTGGCGGGGGTGGAGCGGGTGGAGTTCCTCAAAGGCCCGGCGGCTGCCCTGTATGGCAGCAGCGAGCCCGGCGGCACGCTCAACATCGTGAGCAAGAAACCGCTGTGGAAGGCCGCCCATTCGGTGGAGGCCTATGCGGGCAGCTACGGCCTGGGCCGTGCGGCGCTGGACACCACCGGCCCCATCAACGACCGGCTGGCCTACCGCCTGAACGTGGCGGTGGAAGACAAGGGCAGCTTTCGCGACCATGTGCGCGCGCAGCGGCAGGTGGTGGCACCGGCGTTGACCTGGAAGCTGTCGCCCGACACGGTGCTGGAGTACACGGCCGAATTTCTGCGCCACGCCACGCCGCTGGACCGGGGTGTGGTGGCGGTCAACAACCGCCTTGGGGCCGTACCCGCCAGCCGCTTTTTGGGCGAGCCTGCCGATGGCGATGTGACGGTGACCAACCAGACGCACCAGCTGGTGCTGTCGCACGAGTGGAACCCCGACTGGCGCAGCCGCGTGGGGCTGTCGTACCGTGAGACGGGGATGGAGGGCTTCTCGACCGAGGCCACGGCGCTGCAGGCCAATGGCCGCACGCTGACGCGCCAGCGGCGGTATCGCGACTTTCAGTCGGACGATGTGGCCGTGCAGGCCGAGCTGCAGGGCAACCTGCGCACGGGCGGGCTGGAGCATGAGCTGTTGGTGGGGGTGGAAAGCTACCGGTTCAGCATGGATTCGGTGATGCTGCGGGTGAACCCCAGCGCCGCCGCGCCCTATGCCATCGACATCTTCAACCCCGTGTACGGCCAGGCGCAGCCCACGCCGGGGCGCAACACCGACACGCTGGAAAAGCAGCGCAACACCGCGCTGTATGTGCAAGACACTCTGAAGCTGGGCGAGCAGTGGCGCGTGATGGCCGGGCTGCGGGCCGACAACTACGACCAGAGCCTGCAAAACCGCATCACCAACCGCACCACGGCGCAAAGCCCATCGGCCGTGTCGCCGCGCCTGGGCGTGAGCTGGCTGCCCACGCCGGGGTGGACGGTGTATGCCAACACGGGCCGTTCCTTCCGCCCCAACACGGGCAGCAATGTGGCGGGCAATGGCTTTGATCCCGAAAAATCCCGTGCGCTGGAGCTGGGCGCCAAGTGGGAGAGCGCCGACCAGCGCCTGGGCGCCACGGCGGCGCTGTTCGACATCACCAAGCGCAATGTGCTGACCAGCGACCCGCTGAATGCGGGCTTCTCGGTGGCCGCAGGCGAGGTGCGCAGCCGGGGCCTGGAGCTGGACCTGGCGGGCCGCGTGAGCCCCCACTGGCGCGTGAATGCCAGCTTGGTCATCAACGATGTGGAGGTCACCCGCGACAACACGCTGGAGGTGGGCGGCCGCCTGCTGAACGTGCCGCGCATCAACGGCAGCGTGCTGGCGGTGTACGAAAACCAGCTCGCCAACGGCCAGCGCTATGGCGTGGGCGGCGGCGTGACGCACGTGGGCAAACGCCTGGGCCAGGCCCGCACGCAGGCCGAGGCCAATGCGGGCACCGCCGCGTTTGAGCTGCCCAGCTACACCACGGCCAAGCTGATGGCGTACTGGCGCCTGAGCCCCACGCTGAACCTGT
>NZ_QAIM01000503.1:0-4066 GCF_003061035.1 Acidovorax sp. HMWF018 | reverse complement strand
GCCTTGCAGGCCCCCGTGGCCGCGCTGGCGGCAGGCGCCCTGCCCGCTGCGTGGGCGCAGGGCACACCGCCCGCGTCCGCCCCCGCACCGCTGCAAATCGTCGGCCCGTGGGAGATCAGCGGCCTGGCACCCGCCAGCAGCGGCTATGTGTTCACACGCCTGCAGGTCACCGAAACCCTGCTGGACGCTGCAGACAATGGCCAGCCACGGCCCGCGCTGGCGCGGCTCTGGCGCCGGTCGGCGGATGGGCTGGTGTGGCACTTTGAGCTGCGGCCCGGGGCGCGTTTTCATGATGGCACGCCGGTGACGGCCGCCGCCGTGGTGCGCAGCCTGCAGGCCGCTCAGGTGGCGCCCGCGCTGCTGAGCCAGGCACCCATCGAATCCATTTCTGCGCCCGACGTGGGCACGGTGCTGATTCGCCTGCAACGCCCCCACACCGCCCTGCCCGCGCTGCTGGCGCATTCCAGCACCATGGTGTTGGCCCCGGCCAGCTACGGGGCCGACGGCAAGGTGCGCAGCATCATTGGCAGCGGCCCCTACCGCATTGCGCTGCTGGTGCCGCCGCAGCAGGTGGAGACCGTGGTGTTTGACGCCTACGACGGCCCGCGCCCCGCCATTGCCGCCGTGCGCTACCTGGCCGCCAGCCGCGCCGAAACCCGCGCGCTGATGGCCGAGAGCGGCCAGGCCGACCTGGCCTATGGGCTGGACCCAGCCAGCCTGCGGCGGCTGCAGCGCCATGCCAAAAACCCGGCTCTGGCGCGCCGCACCACCGTGCGCATTGCATCGGTCACGCTGCCGCGCACCGTCATCGTCAAGCTCAATGCGGGCCTGCCCGCATTGCGCGACGTGCGCGTGCGCCAGGCGCTGAGCCTGGCCATCGACCGCGCGGGCATTGCGCTGGCGCTGATGGGCGACGAGGCGCTGGCCGCCACGCAGCTGCTGCCGCCCACGCTGGGTGCGTGGCACAACCCCGACCTGCCCGCGCTGCAGCACGACCCCGAAGCCGCCGCGCGCCTGCTGCGCGCCGCAGGCTGGCAGCGCCACGGCGACGGCCTGCGCGATGCCGATGGCCAGCCGCTGCACTTGGTGATCCGCACCTTTGTGGACCGGCCCGAGCTGCCGCTGATTGCCACCGCCTTGCAGGAACAGTGGCGGCTGGCGGGCATGGCGGTGAAGGTGAGCATCGGCAACTCGGGCGACGTGCCCCGGGGCCACCGCGACGGCAGCCTGCAACTGGCCCTGGCGGCGCGCAACTACGCCAACGTGCCCGACCCCACAGGCACGCTGGCGGGCGACTTTGCGGCGCAGGGCGGCGACTGGGGCGCCATGGGCTGGCACAGCGACACCGTGGTGCAGGCCCTGCAGGAGCTGACGCGCACCCAGACGCCGCCCGAGCGCACGCGCGCGCTGCGGCAATCCATCACGCACACCCTGCAAACGGAGCTGCCCGTGATCCCCGTGGCGTGGTACCGCCAGCATGTGGCCGTGGCCCCCCGGCTGGCGAGCGTCACGCTAGACCCGCTGGAGCGTTCTTACCGCCTGACCGGCATGGAGTGGAACAACCCATGAACCCCTTGATGTCAAAACCCTGGGCCGCCCTGCTCGGCCGCAGGCTGGTGCAGGTGCTGGCCGTGTCCCTGCTGATCGGCACGCTGTGCTTTTTGATGGTGCGTGCCCTGCCGGGCGACCTGGCCATGCGCGTGGCGGCGGGCCGCTATGGCTATGACCTGGTGAGCAACGCTGCCGCCGACGCGGTGCGCGCGGAGTTGGGGCTGGACCGACCCGGCTGGCTGGCGCTGCTGCACTGGTGGCGCGACATGGCCAGCTTCAACCTGGGCCAGTCGCTGGTGTCGCAGCGATCGGTGTGGCACGAGGTCACGCACCACCTGGGCGCCACGCTGCGCCTGTCGGCTGCCGCGCTGGCCATTGCCTTTGCCGTGGGTGTGCCACTGGGCGTGTGGGCCGGACTGCGCCCCCAGGGCTGGGTGGACAAGGCCAGCTGGCTGATGGCCGTGGTGCTGCGCGCGCTGCCGCCGTTTTTGCTGTCGGTGCTACTCATCCTGCTGGTGGCGGTGCAGTGGGGGTTTTTGCCGGCGGGCGGTGACGAGAGCCAGGCCAGCCTGGCGCTGCCCGCGCTCACGCTGGGGCTGGGCCTGGCCGCCGGGCTGGCGCGCGTGACCCGCGCTGCGATGCTGGAGGTGGTGGTGTCGCCCTTCTTTGAATTTGCGCGCACCAAGGGCCTGAGCGACTGGCAGGCGCTGGTGCGCCACGGCCTGCGCAATGCGGCTGTGCCAGTGACGGCCTACCTGGGCGTGCAGGCGCTGTTTCTGGTGGAGGGCGCGCTGGTGGTGGAGACGCTGTTTGCCTGGCCCGGCATTGGCCATGCGCTGGTGCACGCCGTGTTCGGGCGCGACATCCCTGTGGTGCAAGGCACGGCGCTGTGCATGGGCGTGCTGTTTGTGGCCTTCAACCTGCTGGTGGATGCGGCGTGCCTCGCGCTGGACCCCCGACACACACAAAAGGTGGCTGCATGAGTGCCGTGCCTTCCACCCTTTCATCGCCCACAGGCGCCGTAGTGGCCCAGCCCCGCTGGCCGCTGCGCACCACCTTGGGGCTAGCCATGCTCGGCCTGCTGGCGCTGTTTGCCCTGCTCGGCCCCTGGCTGGTGGGCGCCAGCCCGGTGGTGCAAGACCTGCGCAACACCCTGGCGCCCCCCAGCGCCCAGCACTGGCTGGGCACCGATGTGCTGGGCCGCTCGGCGCTGGCGCGGCTGGCGCATGCGGCGCAGCTCTCGTTGGGCATGGCACTGCTGGCGGCCGTGAGCGCCGCCGTGCCCGGCACGCTGCTGGGCATTGCCGCCGCGTGGTGCGGCGGGCGCACCGAGCGGGCGCTGCTCATGCTGTCGGACTCGGTGCTGGCCATTCCGGGCCTGCTGCTGGTGCTGCTGATTGCGGCGCTCGCCCCCGGCGCGCTGTGGGCGCTGTATGCGGGCCTGTCGGCTGCGCTGTGGGTGGAGTACTTTCGCGTGAGCCGTGCGGTGGCCCGGCCCGTGCTGGCGGGCGACGCGGTGCAGGCATCGCGCCTGCTGGGGTTTGGGCGCGGCTATGTGCTGCGCCGCCACCTGCTGCCCGCGCTGGCACCCACGCTGGGCACGCTGCTGGCCTTCACCACGTCGCAGGCCGTGCTGGCGCTGGCCGCGCTGGGTTTTGTGGGTGTGGGCATGCAGCCGCCCACGCCCGAGCTGGGCCTGATGATGACCGAGGCCATGCCCTACTACGAAGAAGCCCCGTGGCTCATTGCCGCCCCCACCGCGCTGCTGGTGTGGCTGGTGGCCGCGATGATGCTGCTCAACCCCGACCGGGAGACCGCATGACCACGCCTTTGAAATCCGACGCTCTGCTGGCCGTGGAGGGGCTGGGCATCCATGTGGGCGGCAAGCGGCTGCTGCGCGACATCGGCTTCAGCCTGCGGCCGGGCGAGGCGCTCACGCTGGTGGGCGAAAGCGGCGCGGGCAAGTCGCTGCTGGCCCAGGCCATCATGGGCAACCTGCCGCCTGCGCTGCAGGCCACGGGCCAGATCACGCTGGATGGCACCACCACCCGCGCCCAGGACGCCGCCGCGCGCCGCGCCCTGTGGGGCCGCAAGCTGGCGCTGCTGCCGCAGGAGCCCTCGCTGGCACTCAACCCCCTGGCCCGCGTGGCGCCGCAGCTGGCCGAGGTGTACCGCCTGCTGCACCAGCAGCCCCCCAGCGCCGCCAGCACACAGGCCGAACAGGTGCTGGGCGCTGCGGGCCTGGGCGGCGCGGGCAACCACTACCCCTGGCAACTGTCGGGCGGCATGGCCCAGCGCGCGGTGGCCGCCATCACCCTGGCCGGGGGCGCCCCGGTGCTGATGGTGGACGAGCCCACCAAGGGCCTGGACGCACATTGGCGCGGCCGCATGGTGGAGTTGTTCCAGGGCGTGCTGAAGACAGGCGGCTGCCTGCTCACCATCACCCACGACATGCAGGTGGCGCAGGCGCTGGGCGGCCAGGTCATCGTGCTGCGCCACGGGCAGGCGGTGGAGC
>NZ_QAIM01000502.1:6919-7358 GCF_003061035.1 Acidovorax sp. HMWF018 | reverse complement strand
ATGTGCAAAACCGCGCCGTGCGGTCCGGCCCGCCCGAGCTGATGGCGCGCCTGGTGCGTGGCGAGGTGGTGGACCCGGCTCAGATCTACTTTCGCTGCAGCCCCCAGTTCGAGACAGCGTCTCCCGCACTGCGATGGATCGGGGAGCGCATGTTCACGGGCACCGGTGCGCGGTTTCCCGATGCAGTAGCCATGCGGTTCTGGGAGCTGATGTAGCCGCACAGCAGTCACACATTTCACTTTTTTGATGACCGACAGCACACAACAACACCCTGGAGACCTTGTCATGACCTCTTTTTCCACGCTCACCCGCACCCTGTCCCGCAGCTTCTCCCGTCGGCATGCCCTGCGCAGCGTCTGCCTGGCAGCCACGGTGGTGGCGGGCCTGGCCCCCGCCACTGGCGCCCTGGCGCAGACGGCAAGTTACCCCAACAAGCCGG
>NZ_QAIM01000502.1:5828-6909 GCF_003061035.1 Acidovorax sp. HMWF018 | reverse complement strand
GCCAGGTGGTCACTGCCGACTTCGCGTTGCTCGTCAACCCGCAAAAGGTGCCGTCGCGCAATGTGAAGGACTTTGTGACCTGGACCCAGCAGCAAAAGGGCCTGTTCCTGGCCACCTTTGGCGCGGGTACCCCGGGGCACTTTGGCGCCTTCATGTTTGGCGAGGCCGTGAAGCTCAAGCCCGAACCGGTGCACTACAAGAACACCACCGACGCGCTGGGTGGCCTGTTCAGCGGTGACGTGCAGGGCGTGTTTGCCAGCGTGGGCCTGGCTGCGCCCAACGTGAAGGCCGGCAAGCTGGTGGCGCTGGGCACCACAGGCGGCACCCGGTCCAACGCACTGCCCGATGTGCCCACCATCAAGGAGCAGGGCTACCCCAGCCTGGAGTTCAACTCGTGGTTTGGCATCGTGGCCCCGGCCAAGACGCCCCCCGAGATCGTCGCCAAGCTGAGCGCCGACATCATCAAGGCCGTGCAGTCGCCTGAGGGCAAGGCCAAGATGGAAGAGGCTGGTTTCCGCGTGACGGGCACCAACCGCGAGGAGTTCACCCGCATCATCGCGGCCGACACGGTGACCTGGGGCAAGGCCGTGGCCGCCACGGGCTTCAAGGCCGACTGAGTCGGCATTGCCCAGTGATTGCCGGGCGCTGCGCATTCCGCTCGCAGGGCGGCGCCAGGCGATAGGGGCAACGCCGTCCGATTCCCAAAAAATCCGCGCACCTTCCTCAGCGACGCCCTGACGGCCGTCGCCGGGCGTTGCTGCGCCAATGGTTCAACCCCACAAGACCGATCAACCGAGGAGACCACCATGCCATCCCTTTCGCTGGATACCCCCATCGCGCAACGCGTGGCGCTGCCCGCCGCCGTGCTGCTGCCGCTATTGCTCAGTGCCTGCGGCGGCGGCAACGCTGTGCTGGTGACGGAGAGCGCCAACCCGGCCGCCGCTTGCGCCGCATTGAGCACCAACGCGCAGCTCAGCAACACCAACTTGTCCACCAGCTATGTGCCACCGGGCACGCGCCGCCCCGGTGGCGCTGCCACGGGCGACTTTTTGCCCGGGCACTGTGTGGTCACGGGGGCCAT
>NZ_QAIM01000502.1:1056-5818 GCF_003061035.1 Acidovorax sp. HMWF018 | reverse complement strand
TCAGTTGAGCCTGCCCGACCGCTGGAACGGACGCTTTCTGTTCATCGGCGGGGGCGGCAACGACGGCATCCTGCGCGACACCTCGCTCAGCTCCAGCATTTCGGGCGGCACGCCGTCGCCGCTGGGGCAGGGCTTTGCGGTGGTGTCCACCGATGCGGGCCATACCGGCTCCAGCGCCAGCTTTGGCGCCGACCCGCAGGCGCGCACCGACCATGCCTACAACTCTTACGACAAGACGGCCGTGGCCTCCAAGTCGCTCATCAGCACGCGCTACGGCCGCAAGCCGGACTACTCCTACTTCTCAGGCTGCTCCGGCGGCGGGCGCCAGGGCATGATGTTCTCGCAGCGGTTCCCGGACTACTTTGACGGCATCACCGCCGGAGCGCCCGCCATGCGCGTGTCCAGCGGTGCCACGGTGGCCGCCATGTGGAACACCATCCAGTTCAACGCCATTGCGCCGCAGGATGCCAGTGGCAACCGCATCCTCTCCAAGGCCTTCAGCAACAGCGACCTCAAACTGGTGGCCAATGCGGTCAATGCCACCTGCGACGCGGCCGACGGCGTGGTGGACGGCCTGGCCCAGAACGTCAATGCCTGCAAGGCGTTTGACCCCGCCGTGCTGCAATGCACGGGCGGCAAGACCGACAGCTGCCTGTCGTCCGCCCAGGTGGGTGCGCTCAAGAGCGTGTTTGCCGGGCCCCGCAACTCTGTGGGCAAGGCGCTGTACACCGGCCAACCGTGGGACGCCGGGCTGGCGGCTCCCGGCTGGCGGTCCTGGACGCTGGGTAACTCGACCACGGCCACGCCCGACGCACGCTACATCACACTGATGGTGGATGCCCTGGTCAACGAGTTCTTCACACCGCCCGATCTCTCGTTCAACCCGCTGGCCTTCAACTTTGATACCGACCCCGCACGCATGGTCCCGTACTCTGCCGTCTACGACACCTATGCCGACGACAAACTGGCGGCCTACAAGCAGCGCGGCGGCAAGCTGCTGTTCATCCACGGCATGTCTGACCCGATCTTCTCGGCGTTTGACACGGTGGACTACTACGAACGTCTGGCCGCTAACAACGGCGGCATGGCGGCTACGCAGAACTTTGCGCGGACCTTCCTGGTGCCGGGCATGAACCACTGCTCGGGCGGTCCGGCCACCGACAACTTCGACTCGATCCAGACCATGGTGGACTGGGTAGAGAAGGGCATTGCCCCACAAAGCATCGCGGCCAAGGCGCTGCCCACCAACGCAGACTTTCCCAACCGCACGCGTCCGCTGTGCCCCTACCCGCAGTTTGCCAAGTACAAGGGCTCGGGCAGTGTGGAAGACGCCAGCAGCTTTGTCTGCTCGGCCAGCTGACGCGCGGCCTGAGCGATGCTGCAATAAAGCGGAAAGGGCCCTCGGGCCCTTTTTTGGGGTCTGTATACCCGGGTCCTGGGGTCAGCGCTTGACCGTTGAGGACTCCACGGGCGGCGGCAACCGCAGTTGGGCTTGTTGCACCACGCGGATGCAGTCACGCAGATGTTGCTCGCCCAGGTAGCGCAGGGTGGCGTAGCCAAGGGTGGCCGCGATGGCCTGGCCCGCCAGGGGCACGTACTTGGCTGCCTGCTTGGTGCTCAGGCGCAAGCCCACCGTCTGGGTGGCACGGATGACCAGTTCGCGGGTGATGAGCTTGCCGATCAGCGCCGAACCCACCAGGCCCACCGCCTTTTGCACCTGCTCCCGCTTTTTTGGGTCCAGCTGGTCGATCTGCTCGGCCGACAGGCCGAACTCGGTATTGATCTGTGGGATCAGGCGGGAAAGCAGGGCAGCATCGACCGCCCAGTCCAGCCCCGGCACCGGGACCACGCTGGCCGCTGCCGCCACCATGGCGCGGCGGTGCAGCAGCTTGCGGGCGCGGCGTACAACCGCGGCCAGTTCAGGGTCTCCAGCGGCCATTTGCAATGAGGTGGGCATGGGTGACAACGTGATGGAGGGTGATAGGACGAAAGTGCCTGATTCAAAGCGCAGATGGCGGGCAGCTCAGCGAGCGGGGCAAGATCCAGGACCTCTCAGGACTTGCCCTTGACCAGGCCGTACACCACCAGCAGAGCGACAGCGCCCAGCACGGATGCAATCCAGCCAGCGCTGTCGCCCTGCGCATACCAGCCCATGGCCATGCCCACGTAGCTGGCCAGAAACGAGCCCGCTACACCGAGCAGCGCCGTCATGATCCAGCCCAGTTTGTCGTCCCCGGGTTTGACGGCACGGGCAATCAAGCCCACCACCAAACCAATCAGCAACATCCCCAGAAGTGACAGCATGTTTTTCCCCTTGATAGTTGGTTCAGACGATAGAGTCACTTTACAGATGGGGCAGTCAAAGCGCTGTCGGACAATGCCCCCTGTCAGCGTCCCCCAGGCAAGGTGGTGCTGTGCCGTGTGGAGTCCCACGGATGCAGGGGGCGTTCAAAAAGGCAGCGCTCAAAGCGGTGCGCATGCAGGTCCATGCCCGATATCTGGTGGTCGGTGCGCGAGCACACGTAGCGCCCGCTCGGCAGGCTGACCCAAGCCGCCTCGGTGAGCAGGATCTCGTTGGCTGTGGCAATGTCTTCGCCCAGTTTGCAGGCGCAGTTCATCTCGGGGCCAAACAGGTCCTCGCGTGCAATCACCAGGGTGAGCCCAAAGCCAATGCCTGCGCTCACGTTCAGCGTCCGCTCGGGCGGTAACACGGTGTTCATGGCGCCCAGGGCGCGCAGGGTGTCCAGCGCGGCCTCCAGGGCTTGCTCGGGCGTGGCGAACACCGCAAACAGGTTATCGGCCTCCTGCTTGATGACCTCACCGCCGTTGCCTTCGATCGCAGGGCGCGCTGCCTGCTCCATCTGGTGGATCATCGCCAGGAAGTGAATGATGCCGTGGCGCTGGGTGATGCGGGAGAAGCCGCACATGTCCAGCACCAGGATGGCGACACTGCGCACAAACGCCTGTTCAATGGCGGCGTCAATCGCCCCGGTGCCGCTGGTTGGGGTCTGGTTGCGCTCTGACAGCAGGCGCCGGAGATAGCCCTTGTCGTGTGCAGTCGCAGCATCGGGGGGCAGCGCGGGGGTGTGGTGCATGGCAACGCCCTGTGGGTGGTGTCCGACATGGTAGCGCGGCCGGTGCTGGCGCCGCGCAGGTTGCGCCCGGGGCTACAGTGAGGCTCGCAAAGGGTGGTGGGGTGCTTGTCGTCCCCACCACTGCCGCAGACTTCTCTCAAGACAGAAAGGTGTACCCACCATGTTCACTATGTCATCCACCCCATTCATTTCGTACTCCGTTGCACCGGCTGGGGCCCAGCGCTCGTCATGGAGCCGGTTGGTGGCTCACCCGGCCGCCGTATTGGTGGCCGCCATGGCCTTGGGCGGTGCGCTGTCGTTTCCCACTGCCGCCCAGGCGCAAAGCGACGAGGCATCCCTGGCGCGCGGTGCCGTGCCTGACACCACGCCGCAGCAGCGCTACCAGTCGGCCATTCGTGAAGCGGGGGGCGGACTCAAGGTAAGCCTGGAAGAGTGCCGGGCCATGCCGACGGCGGAGCGTAAGCGGTGTGAGTCCGAGGCCCGGGCGCGTTATCAGGCTGACATGGCAGCAGCCAAGGCGCTGCTGCGGGGCGATCCGTCTGCAGGGCCGGTCAATGTGACCGGCGGCCCGATCCGCAGCACCGAGACGGTGTACGTGGTCAAGCCCTGATCACCACGGCCCGCCAATGAAGGAAGCCGGGAGCGTTTTACGATTTATTTCTGCGCCTGGGGTGCCTGGGCGCTCTCGACACCTTCGCCCGGCGTCACACGGCGCGCGCCGTTGAAACGGCGTGACCAGTAGGCGACGCCCATGTCTTCCACCCGGATTTCTGAGCCGCTTCGGGGCGAGTGGATGAACTTGCCGTCACCCACATAAATGCCCACATGGCTGAAGTTGCGGCGCATGGTGTTGAAGAACACCAGGTCGCCGGGTTGCAGCTCTTTCTTGTCGATGACCTGGGTGGCGGCTGCCTGCTGATCAGCACGGCGGGGCAGCAAAAGCCCTACCGTCTGCTCGTAGATAGCGCGCACAAAGCCGCTGCAGTCAAAGCCGGTCTCGGCACTGTTGCCGCCACGCTTGTAGGGCACACCCAAAAAACCCATGGCGTTGACCACCAAGTCACCCGCGCGGCCTGCCACGGTCTGGGCCTTGTCAGCCACCTTGTGGCTCACGTCTTCGAGTCGGGTAAACAGCCCTTTGTCCGCGAGCAAACGGTCCATATCGTCAGAATTGGTGCCCTGGGGCGCCGCATGCGCAGCGGTGGCGCAGGCAAGGATGAGGATGCAAAACCATCTGGACATGGGGGCGAAGGGTAACACGGTATGGTTATTTATCAAAAATAAGCATTTTTGCAAGCTGTTGATTTGATTCAGATAAATCGATGGGCGCAGTGTTTTCACAGGCAAAAGCCGCTTGCAAGATGCGCGCCAGACCGGCTTGCCTCCGCCCCAGGTGGGTCGGTGGCGAGGCTATGGGCCAAAAGGAGCTTGAGAGCATGGGTTGGACTCTAAATCGGCGGGTAGTGCCAGTGAACAAAGCGCAGGTAGCTATATGTTTGATAGCGGCCAGTGCGTACGCAGGCAGCCAGGCCCAAGGTGTCCCCGAGCCGCGGCCGGCGGTGTCGCTGGTGCCGGTGGCCACCGGCCTGGTCCACCCCTGGGCGGTGGCCTTTTTGCCGGGCGGGCAGTTCTTGGTGACCGAGCGGCCGGGGCGCCTCCGCGTTGTC
>NZ_QAIM01000502.1:0-1041 GCF_003061035.1 Acidovorax sp. HMWF018 | reverse complement strand
CCGCCGCATCCACTTCTGTTTTGCCGAGCCCGCAGCGGGTGGCGCGGCAGGCAACAGCACGGCGGTGGCGCGCGCCACCTTGTCGGCCGACGCCAGCAGCCTTCAGGAGGTGCGCGTCATCTTCAGCCAGCGGCCCAAGGTGGAGAGCGCGCTGCACTTTGGCTGCCGCATTGCCCAGGCCAGCGACGGCAACCTGTTTGTGGCGCTGGGCGAGCGCTACCACCGCAAGGACGATGCCCAAAAGCTCGACAACCACCACGGCAAGGTCATCCGTATCACGCCCGACGGAGCAGCGCCGCCCGACAACCCTTACGTGAAGCAGCCCGGCGCCTTGCCCGAGATCTGGAGCTACGGCCACCGCAACCCCCAGGGCGCCACGATGGGCCCCGACGGCAAGCTGTGGATGCACGAACATGGCCCGCAGGGCGGCGACGAAATCAATCTGCCCCAGCCCGGGCGCAACTACGGCTGGCCTGTCATCACTTACGGCGAAAACTACGGCGGCGGAAAGATGGGCGAGGGCACGGCCCGCTCCGGCATGGAACAGCCACTGCACCACTGGACACCGTCCATCGCCCCTTCGGGCATGGCGTTTCTGACCAGCACGCGCTACGGCACGGCGTGGCAGGGCAGTTTGTTCGTCGGGTCGCTCAAGTTTGGTACCCTGCACCGGCTGGAAGTGTCTGGCGGCAAGGTGCAAAAGGAGGAGCGGCTGTTGCAAGGCAATGGCGAGCGCATCCGCGACGTACGCCAGGGGCCAGACGGCTTGTTGTACCTGCTGACCGACAGCCCGCAGGGACGGTTGCTGCGCTTGCAGCCCGCTGCGGCCCCATGACCGGTTTTGCTTGATGCAGGTCAAGCAAGCCCGGAGATGGGTGACCGAACCGGCGGACCCGGGGTGATCCCGCAGGCTGGGCGCGTATTTTCGGTATAGGCTGGCGCGATGCATGCTGAGCCCACCACCTCTTCCCCTGCCACGCCCACCGCCCCTCCTGCGACCTCGGTCAATCCGGGCACCGCGCCCGACGATCTGGCGAGCAC
>NZ_QAIM01000501.1:2935-4073 GCF_003061035.1 Acidovorax sp. HMWF018 | reverse complement strand
GGATGTCATGGGTGGCTAGGGCGGCGTGGGGCTGGCGGTACGGGCGGCCGTGCTGTGTGTTCTGTGGGGCGGGCAGGTGGGCGTGGAGGCCTTGGCGGCCTGCGAGAAGGGCCTCGCTGCGCACCCGCCGGGCAGTTACTTCACAACGGTTTCCAGGGTCTGGTCGCGGGTGAACTTGAAGCGCGCCACCATGGCGATCTGGTCGGCCTTCTTGCGCATCTCGGCATCAAAGGCGCCAAACGGCCCTGCGGCGCGGGCAATGGCTTCGGCGCGGCGGTCCAGCGTGCCGTTGCCTGAGCCTTGCACGATCTCGGTGCCCAGCACGCGGCCGTCGTGGTTGACGGTGACGATCATCGTCAGCTCGCCGTACAGCTTGCGCCCGCCCTGCTCCGGGAAGTTTTCGGTGCCCTTGTCCTCGACCTTGCGGCGCAGCGCGTCGTAGTACACGGCGTAGGCTTCCTCGCGGGTGGCGGGGCTGATGTAGCGCTTCTTGGGGCGCGAGTTTTCTTCGTTGATGCGTTTTTCTATCTCGGCCAGCAGCTTGACCAGCTGGCGGCGCTTTTCCTGCTCGCTGGCCTGTTCTCCGCTCTGGCTGGCCTGGCGCGGATCGGGCGCGGGCATGGTGGCCAGCTGCTTGCGCAACTGGGCCAGCAGCTGGGCCTGCTGCTCCTGCATCGCGTCCATCTTGCGCTGGGCTTCTTCGTAGTCGTCACCGATGGTGGTCAGGGCCGAATAGGGCAGGGGGCTGGTGGCCCGGCCCTTCTCTGCATCGCCACCGCCTGCCAGGTTGGCCTGGGCAATCGCCTGGGCCTTGTCGGGCCGCTCGTTCGACTTGGCGTTGACCAGGATGACTTCGAGCGGCGTGTCCTGGAACACCCGGTTGAAGCCCTCGGGGTCAATGAAGCGCACGGAGATGAGTGCAGCGTGTACGGCGATGGACACGCCCAGCGCCAGCTGCAGCGTGCTGAAGGTGCGGAGGAAGGCAGGGAGTTTCATCGCCGGCAATTATCAGGGGCTGTCCGGGGCTTAGGCGGCCGGTGCTGCTGCAGTGGCGTCGGCGGGGGCCTCGTTCACGTCCACGGCAATGGCGATGGGCCCCGCCACGGTGTCGTCGTCCTCGGCATCGTCCACCGGGCCA
>NZ_QAIM01000501.1:0-2925 GCF_003061035.1 Acidovorax sp. HMWF018 | reverse complement strand
GTCCAGGCGCTCGATCACGGTGCCGTGGATGTCCAGGGTGATTTCGTCCACCTCGCCCAGCTTGACCTTGAGGCGCGCGCCGCGCGGCAGGTTTTGAGCGCCCAGCACGGGGAACACGAGCGGAATGTCGTCGGCGCGGACAAGGAAACTGCCGCCCGGGCCTTCCTTGAACACGGTGGCGTTCAGCTCGGCGATGCCGTTCTGCTCCACATATTTCAGCGTCCAGAAGCGTTCCATGCCGGCTTGGTAGCCGTTGTAGGCGCTGTAGGCCGCATCGAAGCTGCTGATGATGGAGAACAGGTCGGCGTCCTTGGGCTTGAAGGGCGCGGCCAGGGCGGCCGTCTTGCCGTGGCGGGCGCAGGCAATGATCTGCCACTGGTTGACCAGATCGGTGTAGCGGCGCAGGGGCGAGGTGGCCCACGAATACGCCTTGACGCCGATGCCCGCATGGGGCAGCGCCTTGGTGCCCATGCGCACCTTCACGCCCGGCGCCATGCTGGCCTGGCTGCGGTAGATGCCGGGCACGCCCAGCTCGGCCATCCAGCTGCCCCAGGTGCTGTTGGCCACGATCATGGCCTCGGCCACGATCAGGTCGAGCGGCGCGCCGCGCTGGCGAACGCTGATCTGCACTTGTTCATCGCCCGTGGGCTCGGCACCGTTGTTGCCGACCAGGCGGAAGTTGTAGTCCGGCCGGTTGAAGTTCTCGGGCTTGCCACGCACCACTTCGCGACGGGCCTTGAGGTCCTTGGCGAGGCGGTGCAAAAAGGATAGCTGTGGGCGCAATTCGGACAAGCGCTTGGGGTCGTTTTGGTGCTCAAACGCCGGGTTGGACAGCCATTCTTCGGTCACCACCGCATCGAGCTGGTCGTGGCGCAGGTTGGCGGCCACGTGCACGCGCTCCAGCTTGGTCTCTGAGCCCTTGAACTCCAGCGTCGCTTCGTCGATGGTGACGTACAGCGACACTGCCGGGTTGGCGCGGCCTTCGTCCAGCGTGTAGGTCTGCACCACGTCATCCGGCAGCATGGTGATCTTGTAGCCCGGCATGTACACGGTGGACAGGCGGGCGCGTCCGAGCTGGTCGATGGCGCTGCCCGGCTGGATGGCCAGGCCGGGTGCGGCGATGTGGATGCCCAGCACCACGGTGCCGGTGCCCAGGCCTTGTACCGACAGCGCATCGTCGATTTCGGTGGTCTGCGAATCGTCGATGGAATACGCCTGGGCGGACGACAGCGGCAGCTCGTCGGCAATGACGGGCGCCGTGAGCGCGGGAAAGCCCGTGCCCTTGGGGAAGTTCTCGAACAGAAAGCGCTTCCAGTGGAACTGGTAGGCCGAGTCGATGGCGCCGGCCTTTTGCAGCAGGTCGAGCGGCGCGGTGTGGGTGGCGCGGCTGGCGTCGACCACGGCCTTGTATTCGGGCGCGTTCTTGTCCGGTTTGAACAGGATCTTGTAGAGCTGGTCGCGGATGGGCTGCGGGCATTCGCCGCGTCCGAGCGCTGCGGCCCACTCGTCGATCTGCGCCAGGATGGCCTTTTTCTTCTCGATGGCGGCCAGCGCCTGCTGCAGGATCTCGGCCGAGGCCTTCTTGAAGCGGCCCTTGCCCGCGCGGCGGAAGTAGTGGGGCGCGTCGTACAGGCGGAACAGCGCACCGGCCTGCTGGATCAGGGTGGCGTTCTCGGAGAAATAGTCTCGCGCCAGGTCGGCAAAGCCAAATTCGTCTTCGGGAGCGAATTCCCAGGCCAGATCCAGCTCGATGGTCTCGGCCACGGCCTGGGCCTGGGCGACGAGTTCTGCCGGGGCGGGTTTTTCGAACTTCAGGAGGATGTGGGCGGCCTTGACCTTGACCCGTTTGCCCGAGTCCAGCTCCACTTGGGCGGAGGTATCGGCTTCGGACAGGATACGGCCGGCGAGAAATTTGCCGGCTTCTTCAAACAGTGCGTGCATGGCGGCGATTGTCCCATGGGCGCCAGCGGGTACCCGGGCAGCCGCGCATATGATCCACGGCGCGCCCTTTCTGCCCGACCTGCCATCCCATGCCCTTTGCCACCATGGCCACGCCGCTGACACTGCTGGCACTGGCGCTGCCGTTCCTGTTCTGCTTCACGCAGGCCCCCATCAACAACTTCTGGCCCCTGCTGGCGTCCTGGGGCTGCGGCGCGGTGCTGGTGCTGCTGGCCCTGGCTCGCTGCGGCAGTTCGCCTGGGCGGTATCAGGAAGGGGAGACCGGGGTTGCGCCAGCCCTGGTGTCGAGCCGGATGCTGGCGGCGGGCCTTCTCGTAGCGGCACTGATCAGTGCAGTCATCGGGCTGCTGCAGTACTTTCTGGGGGACCCTGGCCTGCCAGGAGTGCAGCCCTCCACCCTGGGCCAGGCCATTGGCAACCTGCGCCAGCGCAATCAGCAGGCCACGCTGTTGAGCCTGGGTGTGTGGGCCTTGCTGTGGACCCTGGTCCAGAGGCAAGGGCGTTTGGAACAGCCAGGCTCTGCCACCCCCCTTCAGACAGGGCAAGCTTGGCCCGGTTGGTTGACGGGTTGGCTGGTGGCTTGTGGGCTGGCATTGCTGGCGATGTCGAGCGCGGCCACGGCGTCGCGCACCGGGGCTGCGCAGTGGTTGTTACTGCTGGGGCTCGTGGTGTGCTGGCGCGTGTCATGGGGGCGTCTGGTTCTTGGGGTGGGGCTGGTGGGACTGGTTTTGTATGGCGCAGCGGCCTGGCTGCTGCCCCGTTTACTGCTGGACTGGACCGGGTTCGCATCGGATGGGCTGTTTGTGCGCATCCTCGACGAAGAGCCTGGTTGCACCAGCCGCCGCGTGCTGTGGGCCAATGTGCTGCACCTGATCGCTCAAAAGCCCTGGGTGGGCTGGGGCTGGGGGGAGCTGGACTACGCGCACTACGTCACCGTGTTCCCGGGCGAGCGGTTTTGTGTGTTGC
>NZ_QAIM01000500.1:0-1003 GCF_003061035.1 Acidovorax sp. HMWF018 | reverse complement strand
AACCGCCGATTCGGCACGCTGCTGCAGGCCTTGTGCGCGCTGCCCCAGTGGCTCATTGTGGCGGTCGAAGGTGCTGCGATGGGCGGCGGCTTTGGTCTGGTGTGCTGCGCCGACCGTGTGCTGGCCCACACCAGCGCGCAGTTCGCCACGCCCGAGGTAACGCTGGGCATCGTGCCTGCGCAGATCGCGCCGTTTGTGGTGCGCCGCCTCGGCTATGCGGGGGCGCGGCGGTGTTTGCTGACGGGCGAGCGCGGGGATGCTGCGACGGCCCAGCGCGCGGGGCTGGTCGATGAGGTGGTGGCTGGCGACATGGAGGCTGCTGTGCAGGCCGCCATTGCGCGCCACGCCGCCGCAGCGCCGCAGGCCGTGGCCGCCACCAAACGTTTGTTGCTGGCCCAATTTGAGACGCCGTTGCCCGCGCTGCTGGATGACGCGGCCGTGGCTTTTGCGAAAGCGCTGCGCGGGCCCGAGGCGCCGCAAGGGCTGGCGGCGTTTGCTGCGCGCAAGGCGCCGCCCTGGAGTGCGAACTCATGAAGAAAATCCTCATTGCCAATCGATCAGAGATCGCCAGCCGCATCATCCACACCGCCCACCGCATGGGCATCGAAACCGTCGCGGTCTATTCCGACCCCGATGCCAACGCCCTGCACGTGCGCGAAGCCACTCAGGCCGTGGCGTTGGGTGGCGCGGCCAGCGCCGACACCTACCTGCGCACCGACAAGCTGCTGGCCGCAGCCAGAGCCACCGGCGCAGATGCCGTGCACCCTGGCTATGGCTTCCTCAGCGAGAACGCTGACTTCGCCCAGGCCGTGGTCGATGCGGGCCTGACCTGGATCGGCCCCTCGCCAGCCGCCATCCGCGCATTGGGCAGCAAGTCGGGGGCCAAGGCCCTGGCCCATGCGCACGGCGTGCCCTGCCTGCCCGGCTATGCGGGCGACGACCAGAGCGACGAACGCTTTGCCGCCGAGGCAGCCCGCATCGGCACGCCCCTCATGGTCAAGGC
>NZ_QAIM01000053.1:0-11955 GCF_003061035.1 Acidovorax sp. HMWF018 | reverse complement strand
CTTTGCGCGCCAAGCCTTGCGCAGGCCGTTGGCAGTGCCTGAGAAACCCCCCTGTCGATCCCCGTCAGAACGGGGTATTCCCTGCGGCCTGTTTGTACGCCATGCTGGATGCATCGCTGGCGCGCCGCATCGGAATGAATGCAACCCCGCGGGTCTCCACCCTGGGACCCGTTGCCAAAAACCCCATGCGCTCATAGAAGCCCCGGGCATGGGGTGTCGCGTTGACTGTGATGCCCGGTGCAGGGCCGGTAGCGATATGGGACAGGGCGTGTTGCCACAGTTGCTGCCCGTAGCCAAGTCCCTGGAAAGCCTCGGCCACAAACAGATGGAACAGGTGGCTGTCCTCCCGCACCACCACGACGCCCGCCAAGGTGTTGTTGCGTGTCCACCCCACCCAGGTCTTGAACGATGGACTCTGCAGCCGTAGCGCCACCGCCTCGGGCTGCAGGGTCTGTAAAAACGCCTCCGCACCACGCCCGTCTTTGTCCAGCGTGAAGAAGTGCGCCACCGACAACGCAAGCGCGCTGATGGCGGGCGCATCCCGGGTCGATGCGGTAAGAATTTCCATGCGGGTTTCGGTCACTCGGCCAGGGAAGTTGCTTCTGGATGCAACGCAGGCCGCCGCGCCATCAACCGGTTGGCCACGCTCACAATCGCTTGCACCGAGGCAGTCACGATGTTGTGGCTGGCGCCTGCCCCAAAGGTGGAACCTGCCACGCCGTCCATGGCTGCTTCCACAATGGCCATCGCCTGCGCGTTGGCGCCCGTGCCGGTGGCGCGTTCCTCGTAGTGGTCCATCCGCAGTGGCAGACCGAGCGCGTCCACCGTAGCTGCAATCGGCCCGTTGCCCTGGCCGCGCAGGGTCTGGCGCGTGCCGTCGATGGTCACGTCCAGCTCGATGCCCTGACCGTCTTCATCGATGCGGTGGCTGTGGCAGGTGATGGCGGCATGTACTGTGGCGTGTACGGGTGCCTGCAGGTAAGTGGCCTGGAACAGGCTCCACAACGCGTCGCCCGTCATCTCGCTTTCGCTCGCGTCCGTCTGGCGCTGCACCACGGCGCTGAACTCCACCTGCATGCGGCGCGGCATCACCACGCCATGTTCACGTTCGAGCAAGAACGCGATGCCGCCCTTGCCCGACTGGCTGTTCACCCGGATCACGCTGTCATACGTGCGGCCGAGGTCGGCCGGGTCGATGGGCAGGTAGGGCACTTCCCACAAGGCGTTCGGGTCTTGCGCGGCAAAACCCTTCTTGATCGCGTCCTGGTGCGAGCCCGAAAACGCGGTGAACACCAGGTCGCCCGCATACGGGTGGCGGGGATGCACGGGCAGCGAGGTGCATTCTTCGGCAATGCGCGCGACCGAGGTGATGTCCGAGAAGTCAAGGTTCGGGTGCACGCCCTGCGTGTACATGTTGAGCGCCAAGGTCACTATGTCCACGTTGCCGCAGCGCTCACCGTTGCCAAAGAGGCAGCCTTCCACACGGTCGGCACCGGCCATCATGGCCAACTCGGCCGCCGCCACGCCCGTGCCCCGGTCGTTGTGCGGGTGCACCGACAAGACGATGTGCTCGCGTGGCGACAAGTGGCGATCCATCCACTCGATCTGGTCGGCAAACACGTTGGGCGTGGCGTTTTCCACGGTGGTGGGCAGGTTGATGATGATGGGGCGGCCAGGGCCCGCATTCCATGCTGCAACCGCCGTCTGGCAGGCCTTGAGGGACACGCTGAGTTCGGTGGCGCTGAAGGTTTCGGGCGAGTACTGCAGGGTCCACTGCGTTTCGGGCTGTGCGTCGGTGAGCTGCTTGAGGTAGCCCACATGGTGCGCGATGAGCTGCATCACCTGCGTCACGTTCATGCCAAAAACGATGCGGCGCCACGCGGGCGCGGTGGCGTTGTACAAGTGGACGATGGCACGGGGTGCGCCTTTCACGGCCTCCACGGTGCGTGCGATCAGGTCCTCGCGCGACTGGGTCATGACCATGATGGTCACGTCGTCGGGGATGAGGTTTTCGTCGATGAGGCGGCGCACAAAGTCGAAATCGATTTGCGACGCGGCGGGAAAGCCGACTTCGATCTCCTTGAAGCCGATGCGCACCAGCTCGTGAAAGAGCTTCATCTTGCGCTCGCCGTTCATGGGCTCGAACAAGGCCTGGTTGCCATCGCGCAGGTCGGTGGAGAGCCACACGGGCGCGTGGGTGATGCTGCGGTTGGGCCATTGGCGGTCGGCGAGCGCAATGGGGGCGATGGGTTGGTATTTGGTGGCGGGCTTGGCAATCATGAGGGGCTCCACGAACGGTGTGTGCGGTGTGCCAATCAGGCACGGTGCACGGGTCAATCGGAATCGAAAGAAATCAAAACGAATGACATCCCCTGCAGCCCTTTGCGTGTGCAAAGGCTGGTTCGCGGGCCGGGGTCAGGGGGAAATCAGGTGTTGCGCAAAACGGCAACGGTGGCGAACGCAGGCAGACCCCGGCCAGGCACTAGGCCTAGCGATAGGGTGGATAGGAACATGCTGCGTTGCATAGGGAACCAAAGATAGCACAGCGATGCTGCGGTGCGCAACCATTTGCATGAAATCTGCCTATGGCGCTAGTTGTATATGCCTAATTAGCTATCAAATATGTAGCAAATGAGGCTGGTAGCATGACGCTCTTGAATGTCTCCAGCTCTGCCACTGCCCATGGCGGCTGGCACGATTGGCCCCGATTCAGGAGACCCCATGCCTTACCTGTTGCTCATCATGGAACCCCACGGCCAGCGCGCCGAGCGGGGCCTGGCCGGTGGCCAGGAGGCCTATGCCCGCATGCAGCGTTTTGGTGCCGGTCTGCAGGCCCGGGGCCTGTTGCGCGCCAGCGAGTCGCTGGCCTCGACCGAGCAGGCCGTGCGGCTGCAGGTGCGCGAAGGGCAGACCCGCCTGACCGACGGGCCGTTTGCCGAGACCAAGGAAATGGTGGGCGGTTTCTTTCTGATTGACTGCGCCACGCGCGACGAGGCCGTTGCCATTGCCCGCGAATGCCCGGCCGCCGAGTGGGCCACCGTGGAGGTGCGCGAACTGGCGCCCTGCTACCACGGCGCGGTGGATTGAATCAAGCCGAAGCGCCTGCCTGCAGCGCCAGGAACTGCGGTGCAGGCATGGGGCGTGCAAACACATAGCCCTGCAGCACATCGCAGCCTTGCCGCACCAGGTAGTCGGCCTGCTCCTGGGTTTCCACGCCCTCTGCGGTCACCTGCAGCCCCAGGCCGTGCGCCAGCGCCACAATGGCGGTGACGATGGCACGGCTGTGCTCCTGCCCCGGCAGGTCTTTGACAAAGCTGCGATCGATCTTCAGGCGCCGCATGGGCAACTGGCGCAGGTACGCCAGTGATGAGTAGCCGGTGCCAAAGTCATCGATGGCCAGGTGAATGCCCAGCTGGCTCAACCGGTGCAGCGTGTGGGCGCCGGCCTCCATGTTTTCCATCAGCACGGTTTCGGTCAGCTCGATTTCGAGCAGGTGCGCTGGCAGGCCCTCTTCGCGCAGGATGTCCATCACTCGTTCCAGAAACTGTGGGTCACCCAGCTGCCGTGCCGAGATGTTCACGGCCACGCGCAGGGGCGGGCCCCCTTTCCACTGCGCGGCGTCGCGGCAGGCGGTGCGCATCACCCAGTAGCCCAGCGGGGCAATGAGTCCGCAGTCCTCGGCCACCGACACGGCCTCGAGCGGCAACACGGAGCCCAGCTCCGCATGCGTCCACCGCAGCAAGGCCTCGGCGCCGACCAGGGCCCGGTCGCTGGCGGCAAACAGGGGCTGGTAGTGCAGCGCCAAACCGGTGCCCTGCTCCAGCTCGGCACGCAGCGCCTGTTCAATGGCTTGGCGCCGCACCACGGCCAGGTTCATCGACGCATCAAACCGCACGCAGCGGTTCTTGCCCATCTCCTTGGCGCGGTACATGGCGGTGTCGGCGTTGCTCACCAGCGCGTCCATGTCCATCGCATCGTCGGGAAACGTGGCAATGCCTGCGCTGCAGGTCACGTTGACCTGCTGGCCGACCTCGGTGTAAGCGGCCTGGAAGACGCTGACGATGCGCTGCGCGTATTTCTCCAGCGCCGCGTCATCCATGTCCAGCCGCAGGATCAACGCAAACTCGTCGCCCCCCAGGCGCGAGATGGTGTCGGTGCTGCGCACCACGGATTGCAGGCGCCGGGCCACCTGGCGCAACAGGCCGTCCCCCGCCGCATGGCCGAAGGTGTCGTTGAGTGTCTTGAAGTTGTCCAGGTCGATGTACACCAGCGCCACCCGGTAGCCCGCACCGCGTGCGCCCTGCAGCTCGGCGGCCAGCCGCTCGTTGAACGCGTGCCGGTTGCCCGTGCCGGTGACGGCGTCGGTGTGGGCCAGCGCGTGCAAGCGGTTCTCGGCCTCGCGCACAGCAGCGCGGCTGCGCAGCACCATGGCGGTGGCCATGGCCATCACGCAAATGGCGATCAACAAGGCGGTGCCAAACCGGATGCCCAGCCGCATGTACACCGCTGCCATCGACTTGCGGATGTACAGCGTGCCCCAGGTGGTGCCAGACGCCTCGACGGGCCGGGCGATCTCAAGCATGCGCCAGCCAGCGCGCTCTGCGGCGCCGTCCAGTCCCGTGGCACGCAGCGTGGTAGGAAAGTCCGGGTCGCGGTCGCGCGCGTAATGCGCAAACAGCACGCCATCCTTGTCGTACACCGTGGCGCTGATCACCATGGACGATGACCGCAGCGCGCCCAGCATTTCGTTGGCGGTGCTGGTGTCGCGGAACACCACGGCCGCAGAGATGTTGTCGGCCACGATGGCGGCTTCCACCCGGCTGTCTTGCAGCATGGACGCACGGGTGCTCCAGTAGTCCACGCCGGTGAGCGCCAGCACCACGGTCAGCAGCGCCAGGCCTGCGGCCAGGATGCCCGTGACCACCAGGCGCGATGACAGCAGGGCATGCGTCGTCGGGCTTGCGGGCGCTGCGGTGTCGGCTTCAGCGGGGCGTGTTTTCACCGGCCTCCCTTGGCCAGCCGCAGCAGCCGTGAGCTGATGATGAGGCCGGCCTTGTTGGCGGCGTCGGGGCTGATGCCGAACACCACGCGCCCTTCCTGCTGGGCCAGGGCGATGACGATTTCTGGATTCACAAAGGTGATTTCATCCGACACGGTGAGGATGCCGTGGGACGGCGGCAGGGTACGCAGCAGTCGCAGAACAGGCTCCACTTCGGCGTTGTGGATGATCAGCACGCGGCAGCCACGAATCGCCGGCAGATCCAGCAACCGCACGCGCACGGTGCGGCCCTTGGTGGCCGGTTTGCCATCGAGCGCAGTCAGGGCGCGCTTGAGCGGGCTGAAGGCAGACACGCACACCGTGACCTCATTGCCGGGCGCGCCATCGCTGTCGGGCCAGTCGATGAACTGGATGAAGTTGAAGATGTAGGCGGCCTTGAGGTCCAGGTCAGCCACCGGCTCGTTGGCACGGGCTGCACTGGTGCCCGCGCCACACACCGTCCAAAGGCAGATCGCCAGCAGCGTGCGCAATCGCAGGAAATAGGCCATGGCTCAGAACGCGTACGTCAGCTTGATGCGGTAGGTACGCCCGTCCTGCCGGATCGCATCTTCCCGCACCTCGAACGAAGCGGGGTCTGCGTAGCGGCGGTTGAACAGGTTGTACACCCCCAGCGATACATCCACATCCGCGATGCGCGTGGAATAGGTCAGATGGGTCAGCACATGCCCGGGCAGGCGGGCGTTGAGCACAGTGTTGCGCGGGCCGATGCCGATGGCCTCGATGGCGTAGCGGCCCGGGTTCCAGCCCCAGTTCGCAGGCGTGTGCAATACGTCGGACCACTGGAGCTTGAGCAGGTGCCGGGGCGAGTTGGTCAGCGCTCCGTCCGTTGACGGGTCCCGCGCCTTTTGCCACCCATAGGCCACGCGCAGGCGCCGCCCGCCCGCCCAGCGTTGTTCGGCCTCGGCCTCCAGGCCATGCACTTTGACGGTGCGGGTGTTGTTGAAGGTGAGCCGGTCCGAGCGGCCCAGGCTGTCCAGCGAGATCAGGTCGCTAACCCCCGACCGGAACGCCGTCAGCAGCAGGCGCGTGGCCCCGGTCGGGGCATGCTCCACGGCCAGTTCGGTGGTGCGCACACGCTCGGACCGGATGCTGGTGGTGTCCACCACGCCGCCAGGCAGGTTCACGCGGTAGTCGCGCTCGTAGGCATTGGCCGGACGGTAGGCCGTGCCATGCAGCAGCTTGACAGCGGTGGCAGCGTCCCACCAGTACACCAGCCCCAGGCGGGGGTGCAAGGCGCCTGCGCTGCCCGACTGCTGCCCCCATCGCAAGCCGGTGTGCAGCGTGAGGTCGGGGCGCAGTGCAAACTCATCCTGCACATAGACGCCCAGCACATTGCCGTTGCGGCGTGTGTCAAGGTACTGCGCGGGCGGGTCCAGGTCGTCATTGCGCTGAGCGATGCGGGTGTCGCGCCGGTAGTCCAGCCCCCACGACAGCTTGTGCCGCGCCAAGGCCGTGCTCACCCATTGCCATTCGGTGCCCCACCACTGGCCGGTGCCGACGTCGCGGTTCACCGTCACGGGCGGGTAGTCGTACACGTAGTCGCCCACGTACTGGTAGCGCCCTG
This sequence comes from Acidovorax sp. HMWF018, assembly GCF_003061035.1. Classification (NCBI taxonomy): domain Bacteria; kingdom Pseudomonadati; phylum Pseudomonadota; class Betaproteobacteria; order Burkholderiales; family Comamonadaceae; genus Acidovorax; species Acidovorax sp. HMWF018. The sequence continues at coordinate 5,332 of NZ_QAIM01000053.1, read as the reverse complement.
CGTGCAGGCGTGCAGTGAAGGCCAGCGTGGGCTGCCATTGCGCGGTGTATTCGGCGGCCACGCGCGTGCTGGTGTCGATGTACCGCGAGCGCGGGTCGTTGAAAACCTGCGAGAACGCTGCAGTCGGGATGCCCTTGGTGCGCTCGCCGTGGGCCAGGGTCAGCGTCAGCCCATCGCGTCGCATGCGGGCGAACAGCTGGGTGCTGCGGTCATAGTCCAGGCCGTGCGCCACGCCCTGGTGGCTGGCGGGCGCATCGAACGCGGGGTAGTACTGGTCGGCCCCGCGTGCGGTGGAGCGCGTGGCCGCGATCAGCCAGTCGCCTCCCTGCGCATCGACGGCGCCTACCGAAAACCGCAGCTTGGCGTAGCCATGGCTGCCGGCCTCGGTGCTCACCTGGGGCCCGCCCAGCTGGCGACCGTCGCGGGTGATGACATTGACCACGCCAAAAAACGCATTGGCCCCATACACCGGCGACCCGGGGCCAGGCACAAATTCCACCCGTTCCACCAGGTCCAGGTCGATGGGAAAGTCCGTGCCGATGCTCGCCTGGTCGTAGAGGTTGTCGTTGAAGCGCACGCCGTTGACCAGCAGCAGCACCCGCGTGTTGTAGTCGCCCGGCGTGGCAAAACCCCGTGTGCCCAGATAGTGGTAGCTGCGGTCGTAGGACACATACAGCCCGCGCATGCTGGCCAGCACATCGGCCAGCGTGCGGTAGCCAAACAGCTGGATGTCATCGGCGGTCACCACGCTCACGGCCGCCGGGGCCTCCAGGGCCGTCTGTGCATACCGGCTGGCCGTGGTGACCTGCATCTGCATGAGCTGCTCCAGCGGCAGGTCGGCCATGGCGGCGATGTCGGACTGCGCGTGGGCTGCCGCCATGCCAGCGCACAGCCCCAATACCACCCATGGGCGGTGTGGCCGCTGTCGATAGGTCGATCCTCGTTTCATGGCAAAGGCACTGCGTGTGGCTGGCGGTTGTCCCCCCGTGGGGACCTCGCTGGCGGGCGGGCGGGAGGATGCGGGGCGAAGTCTCAGGATCGATGAATCAGTCTTTACAAATTGTATCGACCAGGGGTTGCAAAACCCAGTGCGGGCGCTCAGTAGTCTCCCTATGGCGGCCCCTCACCCGCCCCGCGCGCCAACCGGCCAGGATAGGTGTTAACCCTGGTTCCGCCCGGGCTTGCACATCTGGATGTCGATTTCGGGCGCTCCCATTCGTCGTCACTGTGAAGCACCTGGCAAGGACCGTCAGCGCTTCCGCATTTTTTATTACCTTGAGGAGAACCCCATGCGCTTCATGATCATCATCCAGGCCACCGCCGAATCCGAACAGGGCTGCCAGCCGACCGCAGCCCTGATGACCGCGATGGCCCGCTACCACGAAGAACTCGCGCGGGCCGGCGTGCTGCTGGATGCCAGTGGCCTGCAGCCCTCCGCCAAGGGCTGGCGCGTGGGCTATGCCGCCAGCGGCACCCGCACCGTCACCGACGGCCCGTTCACCGAGACCAAGGAGCTGATCGCGGGCTACACACTCATCCAGGTGCGCAGCCGCGACGAAGCGCTGGAATGGACCCGCCGCTTTCCCAATCCACGCGGCGAGGGCCTGAATGCCGAGATCGAAGTGCGCCAGCTCTACGAAATGGAAGACTTTGCCGGGGTGGATGGCGTCGAACAGTTCCGCGACCTCGAAGCCCTGCGCGGCTGATGCCCAGCGTGAAGGACATCCCCATGATCAAGACCATCGCCCTCGTGCTGCTGGCGGCCCTGGCGCTGCTGCTGGCGTTTGCCGCCACCCGCCCCGACACCTTCCGCGTGGAGCGCAGCCGCGTGATTGCGGCGCCGCCCGAGCGGGTGTACGGGCTCATCCACGACCTGCGCCAGTTCAACACCTGGAACCCGTATGAACGAAAAGACCCGGCCATCCAGGGCCAGTACAGCGCCGCCACCAGCGGCCCCGGCGCTCGCTATGCCTGGCAGAGCGACAAGGTGGGCGTGGGCAGCATGGAGATCGTCGAGGCCACTGCGCCCCGCCGCGTGGGCATGAAGCTCGACTTTGTGAAGCCCTTTGAAGCGCACAACCAGGTGGAATTCACCCTGAAGCCCGAAGGCGTAAATGCCACGCGTGTGACCTGGGCCATGCAGGGCCCCGTGCCCTACCTGGCCAAGATCGCCCACCTGGTGTTCAACATGGACCGCATGGTGGGGCAGGACTTTGAGGACGGCTTGGCCAACCTGCAGGCCGTGGCGCAAAAGCCCGCAACGTGAATACCGTCCACCGCCCCTTCACCTTTGCCAAACCCTCCGTTTCCCATTACCGTCCTCACCCTTCAGGAGTCCGTCATGCACCAACAGATTTTTGTGAACCTGCCCATCGAGAACATGGCCCGCTCGCAGGCGTTTTTCCGCGCGCTGGGCTACGAGTTCAACCCCCAGTTCACCAACGACCAGGGCGCCTGCCTGGTGGTGGGTGAGAACCTCTTCGTGATGCTGCTGGTCAAGAGCTTTTACCAAACCTTCACCGACAAAACGATTGCCGACGCACGCACCACGTCGGAGGTGCTGGTGTGCTTCTCGTGCAGCAGTCGCGAAGAGGTCGATGCGCTGGTGGACAAGGCCGTGGCCGCAGGCGGCACCACACCGCGCCCGGCGCAAGACCTGGGCTTCATGTACTCGCGCAGCTTTGACGACCTCGATGGTCACACCTGGGAATTTGTGCACATGGTGGATGCGAGCCAAGCCCTGGGCTGACGGCCGGTGAGCGCGCCCGCCCTGCCCGACCGCGATGCCCTGCACCGCAGCATTGACTCGGTGTGGCGCATCGAGGCCGCACGCATCATTGCCAGCGTGGCGCGCATGACGCGCGACGTGGGCCGGGCCGAGGAGCTGGCGCAAGACGCCCTGGTCGCCGCGCTGGAGCATTGGCCCCAAGACGGCCTGCCCGCCAACCCGGCCGCCTGGCTCATGACCACCGCCAAGCGCCGCGCCATCGACCACCTGCGCCAGCAGGCCCTGCACCAGCGCGAGCACGAGGCCCTGGGCCACGACCTCGAAGCGCTCGAGGCGCAGTACGCGCCCGATGTGGTGGACTCCCTCATGCATGCCGAGCAGGACGACATCGGAGACGACCTGCTGCGCCTTATCTTCACCGCCTGCCACCCCGTGTTGCCCACCGAGGCGCGTGTGGCCCTCACGCTGCGGCTGCTGGGCGGCCTCACCACGGCCCAGATTGCACGCGCCTTTCTGGTGCCCGAGCCCACCGTGGCCCAGCGCATCGTGCGCGCCAAGCGCAGCCTCACGGCCGCGCAGGTGCCGTTTGAGGTGCCCGGCGCGGGCGAGCGCGCGCCGCGCCTGGCCTCGGTGCTGGAGGTGATCTACCTCATCTTCAACGAAGGTTATGCCGCCACGGCGGGCGACGACTGGATGCGCCCCGCGCTGTGTGGCGAGGCCCAGCGTCTGGTGCGGGTGCTGGCCAGCCTGGCGCCCGACGAGCCCGAAGTCCAAGGCCTGGTGGCGCTGCTCGAAATCCAGGCCTCGCGCCTGCCCGCGCGCACCGATGCACAAGGCCAGCCCGTGCTGCTCATGGACCAGGACCGCGCGCGCTGGGACCACCTGCTGGTGCGCCGAGGCCTGGCGGCCCTCGACAAGGCCGAGCAGCTCGCGCGCACCGGCAAGCCCTGGGGGCCGTATGCGCTGCAGGGCGCCATTGCCGCCTGCCACGCACGCGCCAAGCAGGCGCAAGACACCGACTGGCCCCACATCGTGGCGCTGTACGACGCACTGCTGCAGGTGGCGCCCTCGCCCGTCGTAGCGCTCAACCGCGCCGTGGCCGTGGGCATGGCCGAAGGGCCCGCAGCCGCGCTGGCGCTGGTGGATGCGCTGGCGGGCGACCCCCTGCTGCGCCATTACCACTGGCTGCCCAGCGTGCGCGGCGACTTGCTGGCCAAGCTGGGCCGGGGGGCTGAAGCGCGGGCCGAGTTCGAGCGCGCAGCCAGCCTCACCCGCAACGCGCAGGAGAAGGCGCTGCTGCTGGCCCGCGCCTGTGGCTGAAGGCCGGTGTTGTGCCCACCCTCACCCCGCTGCAAGGACACCACCCTCATGCCCCACCCTGCCCCTGAATACCCGCTGGAAGGCGGCTGCACCTGCCGCCATGTGCGCTACCGCCTGTTGGCGCCCCCACTGTTTGTGCACTGCTGCCACTGCCGCTGGTGCCAGCGCGAAAGCGGCGCAGCCTTTGCGCTGAACGCGATGATCGAGGCCGACCGCGTAGAACTGCTCGCAGGTGCCCCGGCGATGGTGCACACCCCGTCAGAAAGTGGCCTGGGCCAAAAGATTGCGCGTTGCCCGCACTGCCAGGTGGCGGTCTGGAGCCACTACGCAGGTGCGGGCCCGGTGATGGCCTTTGTGCGCGTGGGCACGCTGGATGTGCCGGACCACCTGCCGCCCGACATCCACATCTTCACGGCCTCCAAACAGCCCTGGGTGGTGCTGCCGCCGGGGACACCCGCCGTGGCGGAATACTACGAACGCGAGGGGTTGTGGCCCGCGCAAAGCATCGCCCGTCGCCAGGCGGTGTTGCCGCGCATCCAGGCCTACCGTGCGGCGGCGGGGCTCGACCCGGCCTGATGGCGTGTGCAGAGCGGGGGCTCACCGCCTGCGGCGTTTTTTGAATGTCTGCCCCTGCGGAGTGGGGGCCTTGGGTGCCAGCCCCAACGCGGCACGCGCCAGCGTATCGGCCGCGCCATTGCGGTGGCGGGGAATCCACAGGACCTGGGCTTGTGGGAACTGCTGCAGTGCCTCGCGTGCTTCGTCAAACAGCGTCGCCAGCCGCTCAATCGGTGCCTTGGGATGGTTGCCCAACTGCTCCACCAGCACACTGTTGTCGCTGAAAACCTGCACCGGGGTTGAGCTTGCAATGCCCTGCTGCGCCAGCCACTGCAGCGCCAACATCAGCGCGCGCAACTCGGCCTCGTTGTTGCAGCCGGTGAAGGTGGTGGCTTCAGAGATCTGGTGCTGCACGGTGCCGTCGGGGCCCGTCAGCACCGCGCCCAGGCCCATGCGCCCGGGGTTAGGCCAGGCGCTGCCATCGCAGTGAATCACCCAGGCACCAGGGGCGAGCGGCGCGGCCGCCCGTGCAGCGGTCACTTGTAGAACGCTTCGACCGTGCCCTTGATCTTGATGAGCAGCGGCTGGCCCTTGCGGTCCACCGTCTTGCCGGCGGGCACCTTCACCCAGCCTTCGCTGATGCAGTATTCCTCCACATCAAAACGCTCCTTGCCGTTCAGGCGGATGCCGATGTCGTGCTCGAACACGGCGGCCACGTGGTGCGGGCTG
>NZ_QAIM01000499.1:635-13621 GCF_003061035.1 Acidovorax sp. HMWF018 | reverse complement strand
GTCCACAGGCGAGGTGATGGGCGTGGGCAAGACCTTTGGGGAAGCGTTCGTGAAGAGCCAGCTGGGCGCGGGCACCAAGCTGCCGACGTCGGGCAAGGTATTCCTCACCGTGAAGAACAACGACAAGCCCCGCGCGGTGGACATTGCCCGCCAGCTGGTGGCGCTCGGCTTCGACCTGGTGGCGACCAAGGGCACCGCTGCGGCCATCGCCGAGGCGGGCGTCCCGGTGGTGGTGGTCAACAAGGTCACGGAAGGCCGTCCGCACATCGTGGACATGATCAAGAACAATGAGATTGTCATGGTCATCAACACGGTGGAAGAGCGCCGCAATGCGATTGCAGACTCTCGCGCGATCCGCACCTCGTCGCTGCTGGCCCGCGTGACCACCTTCACCACCATCTTTGGTGCCGAGGCGGCCGTCGAGGGCATGAAGTACCTCGACAAGCTCGACGTGTATTCCGTGCAGGAACTGCACGCTCAACTGGCTGCCTGACCGGGTTTTTGCGGTGGCTTTTGCCGCCGCAAACACGGCATAATTGCAGCCGAACTAACACCGCCGCGCGGCAACGTGCGGCGGTTTCCTTTTGTAGATGTGCCATGTGCACCCGCCAGTGTTTTGCGGGGCGCAGCGTGGCGACAGATCGGTGGAAGTGCATTGCACTTTCACCGTTTTGACTTGTGGAGACTCAATCTCATGGCCACCATTCCAATTACCAAACGCGGCGCCGAAATGCTCAAGGAAGAGCTGCACCGACTCAAGACCGTGGAGCGTCCCGCTGTGATCTCGGCCATTGCCGAAGCGCGTGCGCAGGGCGACCTGAGTGAAAACGCCGATTACGACGCCGCCAAGGACCGCCAGGGCTTTATCGAAGGCCGCATTCAGGAGATCGAGGGCAAGCTCTCGGTGGCCCAGGTCATCGACCCCAGTGCGGTGGATGGTGGCGGCAAGGTGGTGTTTGGTGCCACGGTCGAGCTGGAGGACGAAGAGTCGGGCGACACGGTGAAATACCAGATCGTCGGGGAAGACGAGGCGGACCTCAAGCGAGGCCTGATCAATATTTCCAGCCCCATCGCGCGTGCCCTCATTGGCAAGGAGGAGGGCGACACCGCTGAGGTGCAGGCCCCCGGTGGCATCCGCCGCTATGAAGTGGTGGCGGTCAGCTACCAGTGATGGTGTGATGGCTGCCATGTGGCTAGGCATGCGCCCGCGACTTCCCGTTCTGGTGGCGGCCTTGTGGTGGGGCAGTCTCACCACCATCGGCTTTTTGGTGGTGCCGCTGTTGTTCGCCTATCTGCCATCCCCTTCCCTGGCGGGACAGATGGCGGCCCGGCTGTTTGCGGCGCAAACCTGGGTGGCTGTGGTGTGCTGTGTGGTGCTGCTGCTGCTGTCCAGACCTCGGCATGGGGTGACCCAATATCCGTGGGCACGCGCTGCCATGCTGTTCGTTCTGGGCGGCCTGCTGCTGGCGTTGCTCAACCAGTTTGGTGTGGCGCCCCGCATTGTGGCCCGGCAGGACTTGCGTCTGTGGCACAGCGTGGGGACGGTGATGTACGCGGTGCAATGGGGCTGCGCCTTGGCAGTGTTCTGGCAAACGCTTCGGCCAGGAGCGCACACGGCAGTGGAAGAGTGGTCCGCCAGCGATTGACAGTCAGGCAAGCGACTCGCTGACAGACCTACTGCGGCGTGGACTTTTCTTTTGAGGACAAGCCTGCCCGCCGCCGCGCCTATTCGTGCCAGTGTTCCGCCACCCAGGTAGCTGGACGGATGTAGCGGAAGCGGCGGTTGCGCCTCCCCGCCAGCGCATCCGGGGGATTGCATTCCCCGTGAAAAATCACGATGCGTGCGCCGTCGGGCACAAACGGAGCGCGCCAGTAATTGGTGGGCCACGGCGGTATACCGTGGTACTTGAAACTGGGGCACCATGCAGCGGGCCAGTATTGCAGCTTGCCCTGCTTGTGCAAGAAGTCGGACAGGTAGGCCTGTTCGTTACGAAACTGTGCGCGTATCTCCGCGAAGTGTTCGCGAAAATACGCCAGCACATCAGGATGGGCGCCAAGCTCGAAGCGGTAGACCGACGAGTTTCCCGTGATGCGCCATGGGCGTTTGTAGTCGTGAATGATCAGGAATTCGCCGGGCTGGGTGAAAAAATCATCCAGGCTGCCGGTGACGACCACATCCACGTCCAGAAACAGGGCGGTGCCCCGCAGGCCATGCAAGTCTGCGCTGAACGTGGCCAGCTTGGTCCAGCCCCGCTCGGGAATGCCGGGCGGTAGATCCAGTGCAGGAATGGGCAGGCATTGCACTTCGCTACGGATTCCGGTGCTGTCATCGGTGAGGCAGACAAAACGGAAGTCTCCGCTCAGATGCCGGCGCACCATGGCGTACAGCCGGTTGACGTATTCGGGGCCGTATTTCGTGCCCCATTTCATGCAGAGGATGTGGCGCGTCGGCGCCATGCCGGCAGGTGCTGCAATGGTTGCAGATGCTGCTTCAGCGGTCATCAGTCAGCCTGGCGCTTCTTGATGGATTTTTGCTTGGGCTTGGCGCGCTTGATTTGGCCGCCTGACGTGAGGCGCTGGTTGCCGAGCACACGCAACTGCTTGATCTCGGGGCGCTGACCACCCCGTTTGCTGTACTTCAGCACCTTGACATCGCGTGGGCCGGGCATCCGGTCTTCGTCGATGGTTCGCTCTTTGACAGGCTGGGGCCGCCACAGCACCAGCAGTTTGCCGATGTGCTGAATGGGTGCAGCGTTGAGTTCGGCGGTCAGCTCCTGGTACATCAGCTCGCGCGCCACGCGGTCGTCGTTGAAAACACGCACCTTGATCAGGCCATGGGCGTTGAGGGCGGCGTCGATTTCCTTCTTCACGGCAGGGGTGAGGCCATCGCCGCCGATCAGGACCACGGGGTCCAGGTGGTGGGCATTGGCGCGTTGTTCCCGGCGCTCGGCAGGAGTCAGTTGAATTTGGGGCATACCCGTATTATGTCTGCGGCCCGTGGTGGGGTGACTCCACCTCCCAAGTGCGGCAAGGCTTTCAAGTCACCAGCTACAGCGATTGTCGAGAGACAATACCGCCATATGAAAGTCAAAACCCAGAGCAAGAAGGTGAACAAGGCGTGGCTCAACGACCACGTGAACGACACCTATGTCAAATTGGCACAGAAGGAGGGTTACCGCGCCCGTGCCGCCTACAAGCTCAAGGAGATTGACGAGCAACTGGGCCTCATCAAGCCTGGTTATACGGTGGTCGACCTGGGCTCCACACCGGGGGCGTGGAGCCAGTATCTGCGCAGGCGCATGTCGCCCGCTGGCGCCGCTGCGGGGCAGCTCAACGGGGTGATCATTGCGCTGGACATTCTGCCCATGGACCCCATTGAAGGCGTTACCTACTTGAACGGAGACTTTCGCGAGCCCGAGGTGCTGGAGCGCCTGGAGCAGGCGCTCGACGGCCGGGTGGTGGACGTGGTGGTGTCTGACATGGCGCCCAACCTGTCGGGCATCGAGTCGGCCGATGCAGCACGGATTGCGCATTTGGTGGAGTTGGCTGTGGATTTTGCGTGCAACCATTTGAAACCGGAAGGCGCCCTGGTGGTCAAGCTGTTCCATGGCAGCGGATACAGCGATCTGGTCACACTGTTCAAGCAGACCTTCAAGGTCGTCAAACCCTTGAAACCCAAGGCGTCGCGCGACAAGTCGTCAGAAACCTTCCTGGTGGGCATGGGGCTGAAAAAGCAGCCTGTCTAGGCTTGCCTCAGGTCAAGAATCCGTGAACTTTGGCTGCAAAGCCCGTGCTGATTCCATGGGCGTGAGGGGGAATAGAGCTGGTCCCGTGGCTTGAAAGACCTAAAATGGGCCGCACATGCGTGCCATGACGGCAGTGTGTCCGTTTTCTGTTCCCTGCAACTGGAGCCCCGCTTGAACAATCAGTGGTTTTCAAAAATTGCCGTATGGCTGGTCATTGCCATGGTGCTGTTCACGGTGTTCAAGCAGTTTGACACTCGCAGCGGCGCCAGTGCAGGCCACGTCGGGTATTCCGAGTTTCTGGACGAAGTCCGCAACAACCGCATCAAAAGCGCCACCATTCCCGAAGGGCTGAGCGGTGGCGAGATTGTTGCGGTCACCACCGATGATCGCAAGATCCGCACAAACGCTTCGGTGCTGGACCGTGGTCTGGTGGGTGACCTGCTGAATCACAACGTCAAGTTCGACGTGAAGCCTCGTGAGGAAGGCTCCTTGCTCATGACCCTCCTGGTCAGCTGGGGGCCCATGTTGCTGTTGATTGGCGTGTGGGTGTACTTCATGCGCCAGATGCAAGGTGGCGGCAAGGGCGGCGCGTTCAGCTTTGGCAAGAGCAAGGCTCGCATGCTGGACGAGAACAACAACCAGGTCACGTTCGCTGACGTGGCCGGCTGCGACGAGGCCAAGGAAGAAGTCAAGGAAGTGGTGGACTTCCTCAAAGACCCACAAAAGTTCCAGAAGCTCGGCGGCCGTATTCCCCGTGGCCTGCTGCTGGTGGGGCCTCCCGGCACTGGCAAGACCCTGCTGGCCAAGTCCATCGCTGGCGAAGCCAAGGTGCCGTTCTTCAGCATCTCCGGCTCCGACTTCGTGGAAATGTTCGTTGGCGTGGGCGCGGCGCGCGTGCGCGACATGTTCGACAACGCCAAGAAGAACGCTCCCTGCATCATCTTCATCGACGAAATCGATGCGGTGGGCCGCCAGCGTGGCGCTGGCCTGGGTGGTGGCAACGACGAGCGTGAACAGACCCTGAACCAGATGCTGGTCGAGATGGATGGCTTTGAAACCAACCTGGGCGTCATCGTGGTGGCTGCCACCAACCGCCCTGACATTCTGGACGCCGCCCTGCTGCGTCCAGGCCGTTTTGACCGCCAGGTGTATGTGACGCTGCCCGACATCCGTGGCCGCGAGCAGATCCTGAACGTGCACATGCGCAAGATCCCGATTGGTCAGGATGTGGCGCCTGGCATCATCGCCCGTGGTACCCCCGGCATGAGTGGTGCCGACTTGGCCAACCTGTGTAATGAAGCCGCCCTGATGGCTGCCCGCCGCAATGCGCGCACCGTGGAGATGCAGGACTTCGAGAAGGCCAAGGACAAGATCCTCATGGGTCCCGAGCGCAAGAGCATGGTCATGCCCGAGGAAGAACGCCGCAACACGGCTTACCACGAGTCAGGCCATGCGCTGATCGGCAAGTTGCTGCCCAAGTGCGACCCCGTGCACAAGGTCACCATCATTCCCCGCGGCCGTGCTCTGGGCGTGACGATGAGCCTGCCCGCACAGGACCGTTACAGCTATGACCGCGAATACATGCTCAACCAGATCAGCATGCTGTTCGGTGGCCGCATTGCCGAAGAAGTGTTCATGAACCAGATGACCACCGGCGCCAGCAACGACTTTGAGCGCGCGACCCACATCGCCCGCGACATGGTCACGCGCTACGGCATGACCGATGCCCTGGGGCCGATGGTTTACGCCGAGAACGAAGGCGAAGTGTTCCTGGGCCGCTCGGTCACCAAGACCACCACCATGAGCGAACAGACCATGGAAAAGGTGGACATGGAAGTGCGCCGCATCATCGATGAGCAGTACAACCTCGCCCGCCGCCTGATCGAAGAGAACAGTGACAAGATGCACGCCATGGCCAAGGCCTTGCTCGAATGGGAAACCATCGATACCGAGCAATTGGACGACATCATGGCGGGCAAGGAGCCTCGTCCTCCCAAGGACTGGACGCCACGCACCCCTCCCTCTGGTGGTGATAACTCTAGTGGCGGCACTCCAGCTGTAGCCACGGATACTGCACCGACGGCGGCCTGACCAGGCTCGCGGTCCAGCCGTTTGAACGGGGCCTTGTGCCCCGTTTTTCATGGGGGCCATCGGTTTTTCTTGCGGAATGCTTTGTCGAGCCGCTATTTCGAAATCTGCACGGGTGTGATCGGCATGATCTGGCAAACCTCTCGCTTCGCAATTGACTTGGTCCGTCCCCAGGTCATGGGCATCGTCAACGTCACTCCCGATTCTTTCTCCGATGGTGGGCGCCATGGCTCCACGGCTGCTGCGCTACGGCATTGCGAACAGCTGTTGAAAGAGGGCGCAGATATCCTGGACATCGGTGGTGAGTCCACCCGCCCAGGCAGCCCTGCTGTGCCGCTGGATGAGGAGCTGTCTCGTGTCGTTCCCTTGGTGCGTGAGGCTGTGGCGCTGGGTGTCCCGATTTCGGTGGACACCTACAAGCCGGAGGTCATGCGCGCTGTGTTGGATCTGGGGGCTGACATCGTCAACGACATCTGGGCCCTGCGGCAGCCAGGAGCTGCGGCAGCGGTGGCTGCGCACCCGCAGTGTGGTGTGTGCCTGATGCATATGCACCGCGACCCGCAGACCATGCAGCAGGCGCCTATGGGGGGAGATGTGGTGCCCCAGGTGCTATCATTTTTGCAGCTGCAGGCGCATAATCTACTAGCGCTTGGGGTCGAAAAGGCTCGTATCCTGCTGGATGCGGGCATTGGGTTCGGCAAAACGGTGGAACAGAACTTTGCGTTGCTGGCACGACAGTCCGAGCTCTTGGCTGCTGGCTACCCGCTGCTGGCGGGATGGTCGCGCAAGTCATCGCTGGGCACGATCACCGGGCTGGAGGTGAGCCAACGCATGGTACCCAGTGTGGCCGCCGCCTTGCTCGCGGTGGAGCGGGGCGCGTCGGTAGTGCGTGTGCACGATGTACGCGAGACGGTGGCGGCACTGGCAGTGTGGTCTGCGATGCAGCGATCTGGCTGAGGGGCCAGTGATTCGAGAGCAGGTAGTTGGGCATCAAGTCCTCGCCTTTGACAACAACATACTGAGATCCGTACGAGGAGACGCCAGAACATGACACGCCAATACTTTGGAACCGACGGCATTCGCGGCACTGTGGGGCAGCCGCCCATCACACCGGATTTTGTGCTGCGCCTTGCCCATGCTGTGGGTCGCGTGTTACGCCGCACGGAAGAGCGGCCCACAGTGTTGATCGGCAAGGACACCCGCATCTCTGGCTACATGCTTGAAAGCGCGCTGGAGTCTGGCTTCAACTCGGCAGGGGTGGATGTAGTGCTGCTGGGGCCGTTGCCCACGCCAGGCGTGGCTTACCTGACCCGCGCCCAGCGCGCCAGTCTGGGCGTGGTCATCAGCGCCAGCCATAACGCCTACCCTGACAACGGCATCAAGTTCTTCAGCGCGCAAGGCACCAAGCTGTCGGACGCCTGGGAGCTGGCGGTGGAAGCCGCACTGGCCGAACCACCCGTCTGGGTCGATTCGGCCAGCCTGGGCAAGGCCCGGCGCCTGGATGATGCGGCCGGGCGCTACATCGAGTTTTGCAAGAGCACGTTTCCCCAGGACCTGACGCTCAAGGGCCTGAAGATTGTGGTGGACGCTGCCCACGGAGCCGCCTATCAGGTGGCGCCCAAGGTATTCCACGAGCTGGGTGCGGAAGTGCTGTCGATTGGCTGCGCACCCGATGGCCTCAACATCAACCACGAGGTTGGTGCGACACACCCCGACGCATTGGTGCGCGCTGTGCGCGCGAACCGTGCCGACTATGGCATTGCCCTGGATGGGGATGCAGACCGGCTGCAGATTGTGGACGCCACTGGGCGGCTGTACAACGGTGACGAGCTGCTGTACCTGATGGCCGCAGACCGCATGGGCCGTGACGAGCACGTACCTGGCGTGGTGGGCACGCTGATGACCAACATGGCGGTAGAGGTGGCGCTACTGGCCAAGGGAGTGAAGTTTGTACGCGCCAAGGTCGGTGACCGGTACGTACTGGAAGAACTGGCGCGCCACCACTGGGTGTTGGGCGGGGAGGGGTCCGGGCATCTGCTGGCCCTGGACCGACACACCACCGGCGACGGTTTGGTCAGTGCCCTGCAGGTGCTGCAGGCTTGTGTGCGCAGTGGCCGCACGCTGGCGCAGCTGCTGGCAGGCATCACGCTCTACCCACAGGTCTTGCTCAACGTCCGACTGGCGCCAGGGCAGGACTGGAAGGCCAACCATTTATTGGCAGAGGCCACGCAGGCGGTGGAGCAGCAGTTGGGCTCCGCGGGCCGCGTACTGATCCGCGCCAGTGGCACCGAGCCTCTGCTGCGTGTGATGGTGGAGGCGCGCGACGCGCAGTTGGCCAGCTCTTGCGCTCAGCGCCTGGCCGACGCAGCCCGCGCGGGTTGAGGTCTTGGTCTATCGGCGGAGCGCAGAGCAGCGTCCGTCGCGCTGGAGGGGGTCTTGAGGCCGCTCAGAGTGCTGGTGTGTGTTGCCGCATGAAGCGTTCCAACTGCTCCGCGGGCAGTGGCGTGCTGAAGTGGTAGCCCTGCGCTTCGTCGCAACCTTGTTCGTGTAAAAAGGCCAGTTGCCCCTCGGTTTCCACACCTTCGGCGGTAGTACGCATGCCCAGCGCCTGCGCCATGCGGATGATGGCGCTGACGATGGCGCGGTCGTTGCTGTCGTTGCCCAAGTCGCGCACAAAGGATTGATCGATCTTGAGCTTGAAGATCTGGAACCGCTTGAGTTGGCTGAGTGACGAATAGCCCGTGCCGAAGTCGTCCATCGACATCCGCACTCCACGCGCATGCAACTGGTCCATGGTGGCCACCGCCGCATGGGGGTCGTCCACTGCCACCCCCTCCGTCAGTTCCAGTTCCAGCGAATCGGGGGGCAGGTCAAACTCCGCGAGCACCCGGCTCACCAGCTCTGGCAGCTGTGGCTGGCGAAATTGAATGGCTGACAGGTTCACTGCCATTGTGAGTTCGGGAAACCCGCAGCTGCGCCATGCCTTGAGCTGGGCCAGCGCTGTGCGCAGCACCCACTCGCCGATCTGCAGAATCTGGCCGCTGTCTTCGGCGATGGGGATGAACTCTCCCGGAGAAATCGCACCGAGCTGGGGGTGTTGCCAGCGCAGCAGGGCTTCCACACTGCGCACAGTACCCGTGGCCAGGTTCATCTGTGGCTGGTAGTGCAGGTGGAACTGTTCGCGCTCCAGCGCACGGCGCAACGCGTTTTCGAGCTGCAGGGCCCGTACCGACTGGGCCTGCATCTCGGGGGTAAAGAAGCGAAAGGTGTTGCGTCCGTCCAGCTTGGCGCGGTACATGGCCACGTCTGCCGACTGGGTCAAAGTATCGAAATCGTGTCCGTCCTGGGGGAACAGCGCAATGCCCATCGACGGGGCCATGGTCAGTTCGTGGTGATCGATCTGGTACGGCTGACGGGATGCCTCCTGCAACTTGCTGGCAACCCGGGCTGCACCCCGCGCATCGGCGCCTGGCAAAAGCAGGATGAACTCATCCCCTCCCAGGCGCGACACCGTGTCCTTGTCGCGCACCACCGCACGCAGGCGCTTGGCAATTTCGACCAGCAGCACATCGCCCACCCGGTGGCCCAGAGAGTCGTTCACGTGCTTGAAGTGATCCAGGTCCAGGAAGATGACGGCCAGCGGCGTCTGGTTCTCCTGCGCCACCCGAATGGCCTGCTGCGCACGTTCTGCCAGCAGGGCACGGTTGGGCAGACCGGTCAACGCATCGTAGTGGGCCAACCAGTAAATGCGCTCCTGGTCGGCCTTGCGGTCATTGATTTCACGGTGCAGGTTTTCCACTGTCTCGCGCAGCTCGCGCGTGCGGTCTTGCACCTGCCGCTCCAGCTCCTCATGGGCCTGGGCCAGCACCGCCTGCGCGCGTTTGCGGTCGGTGATGTCCATGGTGATCCAGATGGTCCCCTGGGCAGGGTCGGCGGGATCGATGCATTTGCTGCGCACTTCGCAAATCACAGGAGTGCCGTCCTTACGGCATAGCTCCACCTCGCCCTCGTACGACTGTCCGGCCACCAGCGAGGGGTAGCAGCGGTCGCCCACTTCTTGCCAGGCAGCATCGCTGGCGTACCAGCGACGCGACGAGCTGCCCATGAGTTCGCCCGGCTCAAAGCCCAGCATCTGTTCAAAATGGTGGTTGCAGCGGGTCAGATGCCGGTCTCGCAGAAAGACGATGCCGACCATCGCGCTGTCAAACAGCAATTGCTTTTCCCGCACAGCGGCATTTAGCGCGGCGTGGGCACGCTTTTGCTCATCGATGTCGTCCACGATCCAGATCGAGCCTTCTCCGGTGTCGTGCGGGTTGATCAGGCGCCCCGTGAGGCTGCCCCAGAACAGTGTGCCGTCCTGGCGACGCAACTGGCGTTCAATCCGGAATGACTGCCCTTGGGCCAGCGCGGGATAAGCCGTGCGCCCGAGGTCGCGGAATGCATCCCGGTCTGGATAGAAGGCTTCGGTGTTGAGCCCTACCAAGTGGGCGGGGCTGGCATACCCAAAGATTTCGGCATACCGCTGGTTGCATCGCACCACGCTGCGCTGGCGCAGGAACACGATACCCACTCCCGCGCTGTCCAGGAGGGTTTGTTGTTCACGCAAGGTGCGTTGCAGGGGGGTGTCAGGGGGCACTCCGGCGCGCTGCGAGGGCGGAGTGCTGAACAGCGAATACATAAGACCAGAACAGGCGGCTGGGCCAGACGGCCTCAGAAAAGTGTGCCAAAGTGTAGCAGCGGCAGCTTACAAGCCGTTTGAGGGTATGCCTCAGGTACAGCGCTGCAGGTTCTGCCGTACGGCTGATGCAAGTGCAGTCGCCAGGAGCTCTGGCGCGAGAGGGTGCAGAGACACGTTGCCCGGCGTTTTTAGCGTCCCAAGTGTTCCCGCAGA
Source organism: Acidovorax sp. HMWF018 (assembly GCF_003061035.1). Taxonomy (NCBI): domain Bacteria; kingdom Pseudomonadati; phylum Pseudomonadota; class Betaproteobacteria; order Burkholderiales; family Comamonadaceae; genus Acidovorax; species Acidovorax sp. HMWF018. Next base: position 2,896 of record NZ_QAIM01000499.1, on the reverse strand, counting down.
TAGGCCTCAAAGGCATCGGCTGCCAGGGGGCGACTGAACAGGTAACCCTGGCCTTCGTCGCAGCCCTGCGCGCGCAGAAATTCCAGCTGGCCATCGGTCTCCACCCCCTCGGCGGTCGTTTGCATGCCCAAGGCCTGCGCCATGCGGATGATGGCGCTGACAATGGCCCGGTCATTGGCGTCGTCGTCCAGGTCGCGCACAAACGACTGGTCGATCTTGAGCTTGTAGATCTGGAAGCGCTTGAGGTAGCTCAACGACGAATATCCCGTGCCAAAGTCATCCATCGACAGCCGGACGCCCCGGTCATGCAATTGGTCCATCATGGCCAGTGCAGCAGCGGGGTCGTCTACCGCAGCCCCCTCGGTCAGCTCCAGCTCCAGCCGACGCGCAGGCAGTCCGGCTTGTTGCAGGCAGCGTGTCACCATCTCGGGCAACTGGGGGTGGCGGAACTGCACCGCCGACAGATTGACTGACACAGCCCGCAGTGGCAATTGAAGGTCCAGCCAGCGCTTGGCGTCATGCACGGCAGTGTTCAGCACCCACTCGCCAATTGCGACGATCATGCCGCTGCTTTCTGCCACAGGGATGAACTCCGCCGGGGACACCATGCCCAGCTCAGGGTGGCTCCAGCGCAGCAGCGCCTCGGCACCGACTACTTGGCGCGTGGTGAGTGACACCTGGGGTTGGTAGTGCAGCTCGAACTGGTTGCGTTCCAGTGCCCGGCGCAGTGCGTTTTCGATCTGCAAGGCTCGGGCGGTCCGCGCCTCCAGGTCGGCGGTGAAAAAGCCAAAGCGGTTGCGCCCGCTTTGCTTGGCACGGTACATGGCGGCATCAGCGCGCTGGTACAGGGTGTCGAACGAGTCTCCGTCCGCCGGATACATGGCAATGCCTACGGACAGGGTGGTGGTGAGTTCGTAAGGCTCCACCTGAAACGGCTGCGCCACGGCCATCAGCAAACGGTTGGCTACGTCGGCCGCCTGCAGGGCCGAGGCAGCGGGTAGCAGCAGCAAAAATTCATCCCCTCCCAGGCGCGATACGGTGTCCTGTGTGCCCAGCAGGGACTCCAGCCGTCGCGCTACTGCCACCAGCAGGATGTCGCCAATGCGGTGCCCCAGCGAGTCGTTGACGTTCTTGAAGTGGTCCAGGTCCAGGAACAGCAAGGCCAGCGTTCCGCCCCGCGCTTGCTCTTGTTCGATGTGGCGTTGGGCGCGCTCTGCCAGGAGCGCACGGTTGGGCAGGTCAGTGAGGGGGTCGAAATGCGCGAGGCGCTGGATGCGGTCCTGAGCCTCGCGTTGCAGGGTGACGTCGCGGAACAGCGTGATGGAGTGGGTGGTGCTGCCATTGCCATCGCGCACGCGGCTGACGGACAGCCACTGGGGGTAGGTCGATCCGTCCTTGCGGCGGCCCCAGGCTTCGCCTTCCCAGTGCCCTTCTTTGGTGAGATGGGTGTACACCAGGTCGGCGTCGAAGTCTCGGGTGGACTCTGCCACCGTGAGCAGGCGCATCGACTGACCTACGGCCTCCGCTTCGGAGTAGCCGGTGATGCGGCTGAATGCCCGGTTGATGCGCACGATGGTCTGGGCCGCATCGGCAATCACGATGGCCTCGCCGCTCTGGTCAAACACCTGGGCCGTCAACTGCAGTTGTTCTTGCGACCGCTTGCGTTCTGAAATGTCGCGGGACAGCACGATGAACCTGGGTTTTCCTCCCGCTGATCCCGCCTTGCGGGCCGCAGAAAGTTCGAACCAGGTGGGCCCCAGGCCAGGCAGGTCCAGCATGATCTGGCGTCCGGTGGACCATCCCTGGGATTGCGCTTCATTGAGCACATCCATCACCGTCAGTGCAGCCAGGGCAGGTAACACCTCGGTGACATTGCGGCCGATCAATTGCTCAGCAGGGCCCATGAGCAACTCGGCACGAGGGCTGTGCACGCTGCAATAGCGGCCGTCCTGGTCGATTTCAAACAACGGATCGGGAATTGCATCGATGGTGGCGCGCAGCTGCTGCTGTGTGGCCTGGATCTCGGAGGTCCGCTGGGCCACCTGTGTGGCCAGACCGCGCTCGTGCGCCTTCAATTCGACGAGCAAGCGCGCCAGGTAGCCCATCAGCAACGCAAACAGCAAGCCCAAGGCGCAGCGCAGAGCCAGCACATCTGGCGCACCCCATCCCTTGACGGGTGTCAGGCTGAGCGTCCACTGGCCATTGGGCAGGGTCAGGGACCGGCCAACAGCGTCACCGGTGGGCGGAGGGTCAGACGTCGC
>NZ_QAIM01000499.1:0-625 GCF_003061035.1 Acidovorax sp. HMWF018 | reverse complement strand
CAATCGATAGTGAAACCCCCGTTCCTTGAGCTGGGGCAGCCGGGCGGTGGCCAGCACCTCGGGCAGACGGATGGTGACGTAAGTAAAACCCCAGAAGCTCCGGCGCCCCAGGTCATCTTCCAGGTACACCGGTTGGCGCCCCACGACGCCCAGGCCGCCCTGGATCAACTCCATTGGCCCCGCCAGCGTCAACACGCCGGACTCGCGTGCACGCGCGGACTCCGCCCCTTGGCGGGGGTCGTTGAGCTGGTCAAAACCAATCGAATTTTCGTTGCCTGCACGGGGAACAACCTGCTGCACTACCCCTCCCGGGGACAGGCCCATGGCCGCGATGCCCGGGTAGAAAGGCAGCATCTGCACGCCGATTTCTTCGAACTGGGGAACGTTCCCGTGGCCCTGGCGCACCAACGCCACCAGGGTGTTGTTGGCCGACAGTGCCAACTCGATGGCGCGCTGCAGGGCCTGGACATGATCGCCCGCCACATCGGCGGCTTGGGTGCGCTGCTGCGCACGTTCCTGGCGTTCCAGCGTCCAGATCAAAGCACCAGCGCAGGCGGCTGCCAGCACAAACACAGCCACAAAGGCTGCGATGGGGCTGCGTGTGGGGGGCAGGGCGGGGGAAGGC
>NZ_QAIM01000498.1:0-2288 GCF_003061035.1 Acidovorax sp. HMWF018 | reverse complement strand
AGGCGATTTTGAGGGGTTGACTTTCAGGATACGGAAAAATGCGGCTACAGCCGCTGAACAGGTTCGGACGCTGGGGAGTATTTCAGCAGCCTGCTAAGTTGTCGAATAAGATTTCTGATGGCGATGCTGACATTGGCATCGCAGTCGGACGGGTAACTGGCAACGGTGCCGATACTCAGATTGACAACCAGTGCTGCAGGCGAGCTGGGCGTAGTCCCGCCGGCCCTCAGAAGCACCGACGAGAGCCCTTTTTCCAAGTCGTTCAAATAATATGTTTTTTTATTATTGATGCGATCATATGAGAAAATATTTATCGAAATGAGTTGGGCGTCTGGCGCAACCCCTTGCAATATTCCGCTGGCCACGTTCGGTGATGCGCGACCCGCAGCAACCGAAGCCATTAGCGTACCATGCCCGCACCGCTGCTGATCAATCAGCTGGCATCCGATGAGATCACTGTTTGGCTCACCCGCATTTGGCGTCCCCGCTGGGCTATCACCGAACAAATCCTTGTTCGGACATATAGACTTAAAGCCTCCGGAGTTTGATCCAAAACAATCTTCGCCGACCACTTTCGTAGTGCCGTTAAAGAGAAACATCTCGTGAGTTTTTCGAATGCCGTCATCTAACACGGCAATCGCTACACCACTCCCCTTATTTCCAGAAGCCCATGCAACAGGCATGTTAATAGTCGGCATGCTCCTTTGTAGTTGCGACACACCCAGTGGGCGGTTTTCACGCAACTCCAAAATTCGCGGATCATTTTTTGCGCGGAGTCTAGACAGCTGGTCCTTGGTAAGAATCATCTGAAACGACCCAATCGAATCCCCGACAGGATCGCTTTGTGGCATTTTTATATTGGCATCAGCAAGAATTTTTGTCATGGCTTCTCGATTTGCCATTGCCTGATTTTTTCCTCCACGGGAATTCCAATTTAAATCAGGAGAGAAAAGTAACCCACCGCGCAACGAAATACTCACCTCTACCTGCCCCTCTTTTTCGGCTATATCGGATGCTCCTGCAGACCAGTAGGTGGTCCGAGGATCTTGATAGCCGATAGGCCAAATTCCTCGCACATCAGGATGATTCTGCAGGAGGAGTAGCTTTTTCTTGTTAATAGAGGTCGTTATTTTTATTGGTAGCGCATTGTCTAATATCAGGGTAGATTCGGAGTGGCCTGATTTTTGCAAATTTTCCCGGATTTTCTCAATCAGGGAATTGGCCTCAATGATCACTTCGCCAACATTTGTTATGCGTGTCGAGCCATCTTGCAATAGTTGATACTTCGCACTCTGAGTGTCAAGAATTATTTCGGCATCTACCTCTGATCTAGTGCGCAAAACTTTCCGGAGGGCTGTAAGGCTGCCATCCAGGTCCATAGCAGTAATGCGCGATTTGTCAGTGGGATCTATTGTAAAGGCCAGTGCATTCTGACTGTTTTGAAGGATGCTAATGCCTGCTGCTTTTATATACATCCCGATCTGCCCACTCTCGCTCTCCCAACTACCTTCTGTAAATGCTGCGATTCCTAATTCCGCCTTTAACGCACGTATGGCATTTGCATCTTTTTTTAAGTTATCATTTTTTTGCTCTTGCGATAATTTTTCAAGTTTCTGATGGCGTAGGGTGATCATCACTCGTACCTCGCCTTCCTCATTCACCGCATCTCTCATCCGCTTCAGGCTATCAGGATCAACAGTCGCCGCTTGCAACATTCCCATGCCAAAAGTTAGTGCAATGGCTGACATCGCAGATAGCAGGTGTCGCATCTATCGCTCCAGAGAAGTTTGTGGTCTACGAAAATCGTAGCTGCCGATCCTGGGATGGCAAGTTTTAAATGAGCGAGTTCACGAGGCTACTTTGCAGGTGTTCCTTGTTCGCACCCTGCGCGTAAGTGCCAGCGCCCGATCAGGATTGAGTGGACTTGAGGCCAAGGCCGTGGCTTGGGCAGATCCGTGCAAAGGCGCTCTACGTCGCGGACAATCGCCAGAAGATCAGTGAGCTGGGTTTGTATCGCAGCAACTGAGAGCCTTCAACAGCCGGGAATTGGCATTCATGGATAAAAACACGTTCTCAAAGATGATCCCCTCGAATTCTTTTTCGAACATTCATCAAGAGTATTTGGCAGCGATGAAGTGGATGACCGATCTGGGGATTGACCTGCAGGTTGGACGCACTTCCAACTTTGAAAAGTGGGCTGCTGCCGGTTTCGATGACACCTTGTTAAGGTGGAAGATGAAACCGGAGGTGGTTCATGGAGAGAAGAAGGACATTCAGCCGCGAGTTCA
>NZ_QAIM01000497.1:0-2000 GCF_003061035.1 Acidovorax sp. HMWF018 | reverse complement strand
GCCACACAAGGTCTCGAAGGTCTGCGGGTTTTTCCATGGCGATGCTATGCACCGCTGAGAAGGGAACCCAGTAGTAGCAGCCGTTGGTGTGAAACTCCAGCACTGGCCCCAGCCTCGAGTCGGAATCGCTCAGCCATTCGAACGGTTCGCCATTGAGCTTTCCGGAGCGAGCCGGTGCCATGTCCAAGGCAAGGGATCGCAATTGCAGCGCAGCATTGGGAGTCCCTTCTGACTCTGCTTTGAGGGCGTCCACCATGTAACTCAGCCATGCAGGCGGTTCCCCCAGGATGTAAGGCGTGCGACGCCCCTCAAACACCTCGGTGCGCAGCAATTCGCAGCGCATGGCTTCCCGATAGGCATGTGCCATCGGAATGGCCTTGGGATCCAGCTGCGCACATACCTGCAACTGCGCCAGCGCCTTGTCCCAGTCGCCAAGTACCGCTAGCAACTGGAAATAGAAAGTGCGCAGCGAGGCCTTAGAGGGCTCAGCCCGGATCGCGTCTTTGACGCGATGGAGTTGAAGGTCCAACGGGCTTTGGGAGTCAAAGAGAATGGCAGTCACGTTGAGAGTTGATGTTGATCATTTTGGGTGCCGGCGTGCTAAATCGCCTTGACGGATGATCGATTGCGATGTCGGCCATCCGACGAAGGTGGGGCATGCACTGCGGCCCTTCCGAGTAGCGGTGCGCTTGGACTCAAATTCGTGAAAAGTACCTGCCTGCCTGCCTGCAAATGACGGCAGGTCAATCAGCGGAAGTTGGGTGAGGCGCCAGGTCGCGAAAACAGCGATGGAGTCACGCTAGCTTTTGTTAGCGTGTGCCTTCTTCCTGGCAGGACCGCTGCCGGTCAGTTGCCTGCTTCTTTGACAGAAGGCAGTTTGGACACAAGTCGCAGCGATACCGTCAGCCCTTCGAGCTGGTAGTGAGGGCGCAGGAAGAACTTGGAGGTGTAGTACCCCGGATTGCCTTCCACTTCATTCACCTCAACCTCAGCTGCTGCCAGGGGCTTTCGTGCCTTGGTCTCCTGGGAAGAGTTGGAAGGATCCCCATCGACGTAGTTCATGATCCAGTCGTTGAGCCAGCGCTCCATGTCGCTGCGCTCCTTGAACGAGCCGATCTTGTCGCGCACGATGCACTTGAGGTAGTGCGCGAAGCGGCAGCACGCGAACATGTAAGGCAGCCGTGCCGAGAGGTTGGCGTTCGCCGTGGCGTCGGCGTCGTAGTATTCGGCGGGTTTGTTCAGCGACTGCGCACCAATGAAGGCTGCAACGTCCGAGTTCTTGCGGTGTACCAACGGCATGAAGCCGTTCTTGGCAAGCTCCGCCTCCCGGCGGTCGCTGATTGCGATTTCGGTGGGGCACTTCATGTCCACGCCACCATCGTCTGTGGGAAATGTGTGTGCGGGCAGGTTCTCCACTGCGCCGCCGGATTCCACGCCGCGGATGGATGTACACCAGCCGTAGTATTTGAAAGAGCGGTTGATGTTTACCGCCATGGCATACGCCGAATTCGCCCAGCAGTACTTGCTGTGGTTGCCGCTGGCAGTTTCTTCTTCAAAGTCGAACTCGTCCACCGGATTGGTCTTGGCGCCGTAGGGAAGGCGGGCCAGGAAGCGTGGCATGGCGAGGCCGATGTACTTGGAGTCATCGGACTCGCGCAGGCTGCGCCAAGCGGCGTACTCGGTGTTGGTGAATATCTTGGTCAGGTCGCGAGGGTTGGCCAGTTCCTGCCATGAGTCCATCTGCATCAGCGCGGGAGATGCGCCGGAGATAAAGGGGCAGTGGGCTGCTGCCGCCACCTTGGCCATTTCCCCCAGCAGTTCGACATCCGGCGGGCTGTGGTCGAAGTGGTAGTCGCCCACCAGACATCCAAAGGGCTCTCCGCCGAACTGGCCGTACTCCTCCTCGTAAACCTTCTTGAAGATGGGGCTCTGATCCCAGCCCACGCCCTTGTAGCGTCGCATGTTGCGATGAAGCTCCTTTTTGGAGATGTTCATCACGC
>NZ_QAIM01000052.1:0-3007 GCF_003061035.1 Acidovorax sp. HMWF018 | reverse complement strand
ACAAACAGGCCGCAGGGAATACCCCGTTCTGACGGGGATCGACAGGGGGGTTTCTCAGGCACTGCCAACGGCCTGCGCAAGGCTTGGCGCGCAAAGACCTTGGGGAGCCTGGGTAAAGTGCAGGGAGCCGCGTAAGTCCAGTAACCTCGGGCCCATGCGCGCCTTTCACAGCCTGAGCCTTGCCGCCTGCACCGCCGCCCTGCTGGTGCTGGCCGGTTGCAGTACATCGCGGCCTCCGTCCCCCTCGTCGCCACCGCAGGCTTCCACACGCACGGCGCCGCCGCTCACGCCGGAGCAGGCACACGACATTGCCATCCACGCGCTGGGCCTGGTGGGCACGCCGTATCGCTACGGCGGCAACACCCCGGACTCGGGCTTTGATTGCAGCGGCCTGATCGGCTACGTGTACCGCAACCAGGTGGGTACACCACCGCCGCGCACGGTGGCCCAGCTCAACACCTGGGGCTATCCCATCGACGGCAGCGAACTGCGTGCAGGCGACCTGGTGGTGTTTGGCACGGGCCGCCAGCCCAGCCACGCGGGCATCTATGTGGGCGAAGGGCGGTTCGTGCATGCGCCGTCCACCGGCGGCACGGTGCGGCTGGACCACCTGCAGTCGCGCCACTGGGCTCGGCAGAATGCGGCGTTCCGCAGGCCGTAGCTAGTTTCCCCCCTGAGGCGCTGCGCGCCTTCCCCCCAAGGGGACGACGCACTCGCTGCGGGGCGGCCCTTGCTCTGCGTCTCTCGCGATGGGCCGCGCCAGTGCCGACGGCCATGCACTGGTTCGGTCGCCAAAAGGGGCTGGAATCCAGCTCCGCGACAATCGGGGCCACCATGACCCACGCACACCGCTCCGCCACCCCCATCTCCACCCACGACACCACCCGCATTGATGACACGCGCATCAAGGCCGTGCGCCCGCTGATCACACCGGCGCTGCTGCAGGAATGGCTGCCCACGCCCGATGCGGCGCAGACCCTGGTCGAATCCAGCCGCGCCGCCATTTCGCGCATCCTGCATGGGCAGGACGACCGGCTGATCGTGGTGGTGGGGCCTTGCTCCATCCACGACCATGGCCAGGCCATGGACTATGCGCGCCAGCTGAAAGCACAGGCCGATGCACTGCAGGACGACCTGCTCATCGTGATGCGGGTGTACTTTGAAAAGCCGCGCACCACCGTGGGCTGGAAGGGTTACATCAACGACCCGCACCTCGATGGCAGCTTTGCCATCAACGTAGGGCTGGAGCTGGCGCGCCAGCTGCTGCTGGACGTGCTGGCACTGGGGCTGCCGGTGGGCACCGAGTTCCTGGACCTGCTCTCACCGCAGTTCATCAGTGACCTGGTGAGCTGGGGCGCGATTGGCGCGCGCACGACCGAGAGCCAGAGTCACCGGCAGCTGGCCAGCGGCCTGTCGTGCCCCGTGGGTTTCAAGAACGGCACCGATGGTGGCGTGAAGGTGGCGAGCGACGCGATCCTGGCGGCCAGTGCCGCGCACGCCTTCATGGGCATGACCAAGATGGGCCAGGCCGCGATCTTTGAAACGCGCGGCAACCAGGACTGCCACGTGATCCTGCGCGGCGGCAAGCAGCCCAACTACAGCGCCGCCGATGTGGATGCGACCTGCGGCGTGCTCAAGGCCGCCGGCCTGCGCGAGCAGGTGATGATTGACGTGAGCCACGCCAACAGCAGCAAGCAGCACCAGCGCCAGATCACCGTGGCAACAGAAGTGGCGCAGCAGATTGCCGCAGGCGACACACGCATCACCGGCCTGATGATCGAGAGCCACCTGCAGGAAGGCCGTCAGGACATCGTTCCCGGCCAGCCGCTGGCGCATGGCGTGTCGGTGACGGATGCCTGCATCAGCATGGCGCAAACCGTGCCGGTCCTTGAAGGACTGGCAGCAGCAGTGCGGGCGCGGCGCCAGAAGGCCTGACGCATCCGACGCACCTTGTGCTCGGCTGGCACGCCTGGCGTCAGGCTGCGCTATCAGCCCTGGGGCGGCCTCGCGGCCCCCATGTCGATGTTGCGCGCCTTGGCCAGCAGCGTAGCGCACAGCCGCTCCTGCCCTGCGGCATCCACTGCCCACACGTCGGCGGCACAGACGGTGAGCAGGCGCCCCGCATCCACCACGCGGCCTCGCGCCCGCAGGCACTCACCCTGGGCAGGGGCCACAATTTTCAAGGTGGTGTCCACCGTGGCATTGGTCCAGCCAGGTGGTAACACGCTGCCTGCTGCCGCCACCGCCGCAAAGTCGGCCACCGCAAACACGGCCGTGGCCTGCAACTGGCCGGGGCGAAAGCTGAAGGCCTCGCTCACCGGTATCTCCACCTCCACCCGGCCGGGCTCGGCATGGACAAAGCGCAGCCCCAGCGTGCGGGCCATCGGCATGGCCAGCACCTCGGCCTGCAGAGTTTCGATGGTGCTACGGGGTGCGCTGGACAAAGCATCGCGGGGCGCGGGTGTGAGTGGGGCTGTCATGGTGGGGATCTCCAGGGAGGTGTTTGGGTGCTGCGAGAGGTCTAGGGTTTGCGGGCCGACGGGGCACGCACACGCGGCCAGGGCTTGGTAGATGCAGTGGCTGCGCCCGAGGATGTTTGCCGACCCTGGGTTTTTGATCGCTGCTTCTTGAGCAACTGGCCACGCAACCAGGCCTGGTGCGCCTGCACGGTGGATTTTTGGGACTGCAGCGCAGCGATCTGCTGGTTGATCGCGTCCACACGCGCCTGCAAGGCCTGCACCATGTCGTCAATGCCGAGGGTGCCAGCGCGGTATTCATCCAGGCGAAGGGCAATCTGCGGCAGGCTGAAGCCCAGCTGGCGGGACATGGCGATGAACACCACCTCGCGCCGCATGCGGGCCGGATAGTCGCGGTAGCCGTTGGCCCGGCGATCGGGGTGGATGAGCCCCAACCGCTCGTAGTGGCGCAGCGCGTGGACGGACACCGAGGCCTGTTGCGCGAGTTCGGAAATCTGCATGGGGCCACGTTAGCAAGCCTCGTGCTGCGC
>NZ_QAIM01000496.1:0-2875 GCF_003061035.1 Acidovorax sp. HMWF018 | reverse complement strand
CCGAGGGACAGGGGCATGGCGGGAAGGCGTGGACGCGGTCGGGTGGGGGGCGGGGCAGGTTGCCCGAATTGACCGCCGGTCGGGAATGATTGTAAACTCCCTCAAAAACCGAGCGAGCGCTCGGTGTTTATTTCGAGCGAGACAACCCCACATGGCCACTGCCACCATCAGCGAGCGCGAGCTCGCCTTCCTGCTTTACGAAGTCCTGGACACCGCGGGCCTGCTGCGGCGCGAGCGCTATGCCGAGCACTCGCGCGAGGTCTTCGACGCCACGCTGGAGACGGCGCGCCAGCTGGCCGAGGATTTGCTGGCGCCGCATCTGCGCGAGGGCGACGAGAACGAGCCACAGTTCGAGAATGGCCGGGCCCGCCTCGTCGCGCCGACCCGCGCGGCGTGGCAGGCCATCGCGGATGCCGGGTTCCTCAGTGCGCACTGGGAGCAGGCCGAGGGCGGGCTGCAGCTGCCGGAGGTCGTGCTGCGCGCGGCGATGAGCGCCTTCTACGCGGCCAACGTCGGCACGGCGGCCTATGCGATGCTGACGATCGGCGCGGCCAATCTGCTGCGCACCTTCGGCAGCCCACAGCTCCGGGCCCGCTACCTCGCGCCGCTGGGCGACGGCCGCTTCGCCGGCACGATGGCATTGACCGAGCCGTCGCAGGGTTCCGCCCTGGGCGACATCAAGACCTACGCCGTGCCCCAGGCCGATGGGAGCTACCGCGTTTTCGGCCAGAAGATGTTCATCTCCGGCGGCGAGCAGGACCTCACCGAGAACATCGTGCACATGGTGCTCGCGCGCATCCAGGGCGCGCCGCCCGGCGTCAAGGGCATCTCGCTGTTCCTGGTGCCCAAGATCCTGCCCGGCGAGCACGGGGCGGCGGACACGCCGAACGACGTGGCGCTGGCCGGGCTGCTGCACAAGATGGGCTGGCGCAACACCACCTCCACCGTGCTGTCCTTCGGGGAGAAGGGCGGCGCGGTGGGCTGGCTGGTCGGCCGCGAGCACCAGGGCCTGGCCCACATGTTCCAGCTGATGAACGAGGCGCGCATCGGCGTCGGCGTCATGTCCGCCAGCATCGCCTGGCGCGGCTTCAGCGAGTCGCTGGCCTACGCGCGCGAGCGGCCGCAGGGCCGCCTGCCGTCGAACAAGGATCCGCTGTCGCCGCAGGTCAAGCTGGTCGAGCACTCCGACGTGCGCCGGATGCTGCTGGTGCAGAAGGCCTACGCCGAGGGCAGCCTGGCCCTGTGCCTGTACGCCTGCAGCCTGTTCGAGGACCAGCACACCCATCCGGAGCCGCCGGCGCGCGCAGCGGCCGGCCGGCTGCTCGACGTCCTCACGCCGGTCGTGAAGTCCTGGCCTGCGCGCTACGGCGCGGCGGCCAACGACCTGGCCATTCAGGTGCTCGGCGGCGCGGGCTACACGCGCGACTACCCGCTGGAGCAGCTGTACCGCGACCAGCGCCTGAACATGATCCACGAGGGGACCGAGGCCATCCACGGCATCGATCTGCTCGGCCGCAAGGTGCTGGCGGAGCAGGGCGCGGGGCTGCGCCTGTTCGTCGACACCGTGCGCCAGGACGCCGGGCGCGCCTCCGAGGCGGGCCTGGGCGACGAGGCGGCGGCCCTGTGCGCGGCGCTGGACCGCCTGGTGGAGGTCAGCGCGGGGCTCGCCGCGCTGCAGCGCAGCGAGCCCGACCTCGGCCTGGCCAACGCCACGCTGTACCTCGACGCGTTCGGGCGCGTGACGCTGGCCTGGATCTGGCTGCTGCAGGGGCGGGCGGCGGCGCGCGCGCTGCCGGCCGCCAGCGGGGAGGCCGCCGACCACTACCGCGGCAAGCTGCAGGCCATGCGCTACTTCTTCCAGTGGGAGCTGCCGCAGACGCACGCCCAGTGGGCGTTGCTCGCGCGTGCCGACCGCTGCGCCTACGACATGCGCGACGCGTGGTTCATCTGAAGCCGCGACGCATTCCCTTTCCATCTCCACCGCAGGACCTTATGAGCCAGGCCGTCATCGTTTCCGTCGCGCGCACCCCCATCGGGCGCGCCTACAAAGGGGCATTCAATGCCATCAAGTCGCCCACGCTGCTGGGCCATGCCATCGGGCACGCCGTCGCGCGCGCCGGCGCCGGCCCGGACGAGGTCGACGACGTCGTCGTGGGCACGGTGCTGGGCGCCGGCACGGCCGGCATGAACCTGGCGCGCAACGCCGCGCTCGCGGCCGGGCTGGGCGTGGCGGTGAGCGGCCAGACCCTGGACCGCCAGTGCGCTTCCGGGCTCATGGCGGTGGCGACGGCCGCCAAGCAGATCATCGTGGACGGCATGCGGGTCGTGGTCGCGGGCGGCCAGGAAAACATCTCCGCGGTGCAGAAGGGCTACTTCGACTGGGCCTCGGCGGAGGCGGACCCCGCCGTCCAGGCCAAGGTGCCGCACGCCTACATGCCCATGCTGCAGACGGCGGAGTTCGTCGCCAGGAAGTACGGGATCGGCCGCGAGGCGCAGGACCTGTACGCGCTGCAATCGCAGCAGCGCACGGCGGCGGCCCAGCAGGCTGGACGCTTCGACGCCGAGATCGTGCCCCTGCCGTCGCGCATGGCCGTGGTCGACAAGGAGACCCAGGCCGTCAGCCACCGCGACGTGACCCTGGCCCAGGACGAGGGCAACCGCCCGGAGACCACGCTCGAGAGCCTGGCCGCGCTCAAGCCCGTGATCGAGGGCGGCAGCGTCACGGCGGGCAATGCCAGCCAGCTCTCCGATGGCGCCGCCGCCTGCGTGCTGATGGACGATGGGGTCTCCTCGTTTTCAGTGCAATAAGTGACGGTACGAAAAGCTAGCACTGGCGCGGAGGTGGTGTTGGTAGATCGTTGATTTCATTGACTTT
>NZ_QAIM01000495.1:0-12426 GCF_003061035.1 Acidovorax sp. HMWF018 | reverse complement strand
GGCTACCGGCGAGTTCTCTGATGGCGCATAGACCACCGCGCCAAATCGTCGCGGGTCATGCAGGCGCAGCGTGCCCCGGTCGGTGACCAGGTCAAAGTGGTCATGCCCCCCCGCTTCTGGCATGTCTGAAGCAAAACGCAGGCTACCCGACATCCCCAAATGCAGAAGCAGAACGCCTTGGTTCATATCGAGCAACAGATACTTGCCCCGCCGGCGCAATCCGACCACTTGTTGGCCTCCCAGCAACTGCGGGTCACAACCCAGAGGCCACCGCAGGGGCTTGCCCATCATCACAGCCTCGATCCGGGCTCCAGCGATCGCGGTAGCAAAACTGCGCCGCGTCACTTCCACTTCAGGCAACTCAGGCATACAAACAACCGGGCAACGGCTTAACAGGCATGGATTATTATGGCCCGATGGTGTTATCCCACAGCTTTCGTACCGTCGCCTTGGTCACCGTGATTGCGGCGTCCGCCCACTCAGCTTGGGCCCAAAAGCCCGCCGGTGAAAGCCGCCCCCCGAGCGAGCCCCCACCGGTAGAGTCCAACCCCGCGTTGGACGCAGAGCTGTTCTACGAAATCTTTCTGGGCGAGATCAGTGCACGAACTGGGGACCCAGGTGCAGGCTACGCGTTCATGCTGGAGGCTGCGCGCCGAAGCGCTGACGGGCAGCTCTACCAAAGGGCTGCTGACATTGCCTTGCAATCACGATCAGGCGAATACGCCCTGGCTGCAGCCCGAGCCTGGAAGGAAGCCTTGCCCCAGTCGCGCGAGGCCAATCAGTATGTGCTGCAGATCCTGATCGCATTGAACCGCATCGCAGAAACACCAGAATTGCTGCGCCAGGAACTCGCACAAGCCGCTCCTAGGACCAAGGCGTCAACGCTGGCATCTTTGCCACAACTGTATGGACGCGCGAGTGACAAAGCGCTGGCCGCCAAGGTGGTGGAACAGGCCCTGGTCAATGAACTCACCAACCCTGCCACCGGACCCGAGGCCTGGGTGTCGCTGGGCCGATTGAGGCTTGCAGCGGGCGACAAGGCCGGTGCGCTCGACGCAGCACGTAGGGCACAGGGCCTGGACAATGCCAGCGAAAGCGCGGCCCGGCTGGCGCTGGAGCTGATGGACGAAGGCCTGCTGGACGCAGAGCCCATCGTGACGCAAACGCTGTCCAGACAACCCATCCCGGACCTGCGCATGGCATATGCCAGGGTATTGCTGGGCCTTCAGCGCTACCCGGAGGCCAGTCGCCAGTTGGAGACGGTCACCAAGGAAAAGCCTGACCTGGCAGAGGCGTGGTTGGTGGCCGCCACCTTGCAGTACCAGGACAACCGCCTGCCTGCCGCAGAGGCATCGCTGCAACGGTTCATGGAACTGGCATCTGCATCTGGTGACTCCGACCTGCGGCGAAAGAGCCTCACGCAAGCGTACCTGCTGCACGCGCAGATTGCCGAGAAAAAGAAAGACTTTGCGGGCGCGGAAGCCTGGCTCGCACGGATCGACAACGCAGAGGAAGTCTTTGGTGCGCAGACGCGCCGTGCATCATTGCTGGCACGCCAGGGCAAGCTCACCCAGGCGCGGGCCTTGTTGCGCAACCTGCCAGGCAATTCAGCAGACAGCCAACGCATGAAGCTGATGGCCGAAGTGCAACTGTTACGCGACCAGCGCCTGTACCAGGAAGCCTACAAGGTACAAGTCGAACTGGTGGCACTGGCCCCGGACGACGCCGAGCTGGTCTACGACCAGGCCATGCTGGCAGAAAAGGCGGGCCAGCCGGACACGATGGAGAAGCTGTTGCGTCAGGTGATCGCACGCCAGCCAGAGTACCACCACGCCTACAACGCCCTTGGCTATTCGCTCGCAGACCGCGGAGTGCGGCTGGACGAGGCCAAACAGCTCATCCTGAAGGCATTGGAATTCGCCCCCAACGATCCCTTCATCCTAGACAGCCTTGGCTGGGTGGAGTTTCGCCTGGGCAACAAGGCAGACGCCCGCAAACACCTCGAAGTAGCCTTCAAGGCACGGCCCGATGTGGAGATTGCTGCACATCTGGGCGAGGTGCTCTGGAGCATGGGCGACAGGGACGGTGCAACACGCGTCTGGAAAGAAGGCCAGCGTGCCAGTCCTGATAATGACACCCTCAAAGAGACCCTGAAACGCCTCGGGGCCTCCCTCTGATGCCGGGCCTTCTCAGCGCCACGTCAAAGAGTCGGCTACGGACTCTTCCTCACCGGTGGGCATGGTGGCTGGTGTTGTGGGCGCTGTGGCTTGCAGGTTGCGCGCAGCCAATGGCCACAGCCCCCACGGACGAAGACAGCTGGAGTGGGCGCATTGCCCTGCAAATCGACGGGCAGGCCTCGCAGTCTTTTTCTGCCATGTTCGAGCTGCGCGGCACCGCCCAGGCGGGTGGACTCGTTTTGCTCAGCCCCTTCGGCAATCGCATTGCGCAACTCGACTGGAAAGATGGTCACGCGCAGCTGCTTAGCGGTCAGGACACCCGCACCTCTGATTCCCTGGACACGCTGCTCCAGGACGTGACTGGCACTCGCATTCCCGTGACCGCCTTGTTCAGCTGGCTCAAGGGCACCCAGGCCAGTGCGACGGGGTGGCAAGCAGACCTTACCGGCATTGCAGACGGGCGACTGACTGCACGCCGTAGCGACCCGCAGCCTACCGCCACGCTGCGCATTGCGCTGACTCCCTGAAGGCCTGCAAACTGCTGCGGCCAGCAGAGCCGTTCGCACAGCAAAACCTCGCTCCCCACTATTTCGCCCCATGCAAGCCTTGTATGACGTGCCAGCCCCGGCCAAGCTCAATCTTTTTTTGCACATCACCGGACGGCGTGCTGACGGCTATCACCTGCTGCAGTCCGTGTTCATGCTTGTGGACTGGTGCGACACCCTGCACTTCCAACGCCGCACGGATGGATTGATTTCGAGGGAAGACCTGTCCACAGCACTACCCGAAGTGGACCTCTCGGTCCGCGCTGCACATGCACTGCAGGCTGCAACGAGCTGCAGCGAGGGCGCTCACATTGGCGTTCTGAAACGCGTGCCGGCACAGGCAGGCATGGGAGGCGGCTCTTCAGATGCCGCCACCACGCTGCTGGCATTGAACCGGCTGTGGGGGCTGAACCTGCCAAGACACGCATTGGCAAAGATCGGTTTGCAGTTGGGCGCTGACGTTCCGTTTTTTTTATGCGGCCACAACGCTTGGGTGGAGGGAATTGGTGAGACAATCACGCCGCTTGAGAAAGTGCACCAGCTACCGCAAGCGAGCTTTGTGATCGTGAAGCCCGCAGCAGGTTTGGAGACAAAAGAAATTTTTTCGTCACCAAGTTTGAAACGCGATTCAGATAGTGCTACAATCTTAGGCTTTGCTGCAGCACACTTTGACTTCGGTCGAAACGACTTGCAGCCAGTTGCTCAGGCTCTTTGCCCCGATGTTTTTCAAGCCATTGAATGGCTCAAAGATCGCGGCCTCAAAGGCAGAATGACAGGCTCAGGCAGTGCGGTGTTTGCGCATATGTCACACGCAGTTGACTTGAGCGGAGCCCCCGAGGGCTGGCAAGTGAAGGCATGTGAAAATCTGATGATCCATCCTCTGGCAGGTTGGGCATCAGGAGAAATTTAAGGTTGGTTGCCCTCGGCAATTGACCTGTGTAGGGGAGTCGCCAAGCTGGTTAAGGCACCGGATTTTGATTCCGGCATGCGAAGGTTCGAATCCTTCTTCCCCTGCCAAACGCTTTCCGCGTACGGGCTTTTATTTCAGACTGCTGGGACGCTCATGCAAGCCAACCACCCCGACTTCATGGTTTTCACCGGCAATGCCAATCCTGGCATGGCAGCTGAAATTGCCCAGCACCTCGGCACCACCCTCGGTGCGGCTGACGTGGGTCGATTCTCTGACGGTGAAGTCACCGTCGAAATCAAACAAAACGTGCGCGCACGTGATGTTTTCGTGGTGCAGTCCACCTGCGCACCCACCAACGAAAACCTCATGGAACTGCTGATCATGGTCGATGCGCTCAAGCGCGCGTCGGCTGAGCGGATCAGCGCCGTGATTCCTTATTTCGGTTACGCCCGCCAGGACCGCCGCCCCCGCTCTACCCGTGTGCCCATCACGGCCAAGGTGGTGGCCAACATGCTGCAAGCCGTGGGCGTGGCCCGCGTGCTGACCATGGACCTGCACGCTGACCAGATCCAGGGCTTCTTCGATATTCCCGTAGACAACATCTATGCGTCGCCGGTGCTGCTGGGCGACCTGCGCCAGAAGAACTACGAAGATCTGATCGTCGTCTCCCCCGACGTGGGCGGCGTGGTGCGCGCACGCGCCCTGGCCAAGCAACTGAACTGCGATCTGGCCATCATCGACAAGCGCCGTCCTAAGGCCAACGTGTCGGAAGTGATGCACGTGATCGGCGAGATCGAAGGCCGCAACTGCGTGATCATGGACGACATGATCGACACCGCCGGCACGCTGGTGAAGGCTGCCGAAGTGCTCAAGGAGCGCGGTGCCAAGAAGGTGTACGCCTACTGCACGCACCCCATTTTCTCGGGTCCTGCCATCGAACGCATCGCCAAGGGCACAGCCCTCGATGAAGTCGTGGTGACCAACACCATCCCGCTGAGCGACAACGCCAAGGGATGTTCCAAGATTCGCCAACTCTCCGTGGCCCCGCTGATCGCCGAAACGATCCAGCGCATTGCCAAGGGTGAGTCGGTCATGAGTCTGTTCTCGGACCAGGACAACCTGTTCTGACACGCTCCCCCGGGAGCGTTGCAGTCGGATTGCACGCAGGCCTCCTTCGGGAGGCTTGTCTGTTCGAGAGCAATGCGCAGGCCTGCCGCCATGAAGGCGTCACAGGTCTTTTTTAATCGGGGTACGACTGGTCGCGGTCTACCCTTTTCAGGAGCTAACTATGAACTTCGTCGCTTTTGAGCGCGCCAAGCAGGGTACGGGTGCGAGCCGCCGTCTGCGTAATTCGGGCAAGACGCCTGGCATCGTGTACGGTGGTGCTACCGAGCCACAACTGATCGAGGTGGACCACAACGCACTGTGGCACGCCCTCAAGAAGGAAGCGTTCCACTCCAGCGTGCTGGACATGGAAGTGGCTGGCGCCACGTCCAAGGTTGTGCTGCGTGACGTGCAATACCACCCGTACAAGCAACTGGTGCTGCACATCGACTTCCAGCGCGTGGACGACAAGACCAAGCTGCACCTGAAGGTGCCACTGCACTACAGCGGTGCAGAAGAGTCCAACGCCGTCAAGGTGGACAAGTGCATGGTCAACCCGATCGTGAACGAACTGGACGTGACCTGCATGCCTTCGGACCTGCCCGAATTCATCGCTGTGGACCTGTCCAAGCTGGAAAAGGGTGCTTCCCTGCACCTGAAGGACATCAAGCTGCCCAAGGGCGTGGTGGCCAAGGTCCGTGGTGGCCAGAACAACAACCCCGTGCTGGTGTCCGTGGTGCCTCCAGTCGTGGTCGTCGAGACCCCTGCTGAAGCCGCTCCTGCTGCCGATGCCAAGGGCAAGGGCAAGGGCAAGAAGTAATTCGCCGGTCAACGACCTCGATCACTTCACCCGGTCAACCCGCTTTGCGGTGTTGACCACGAATCGGCCCACCTTGCGTGGGCCGTTTTCATTGGTGTGGCGCACTTTGCACGCCGCACCTCTCTCTCGCCGACTGCATCCTCAGGCAGCGGCAGCAATGCTGACGGCCTTTCTCCACCCCCAGCCACCGATAATCCCGCACATGATCAAGCTGTTTGTAGGCCTGGGAAACCCCGGGCCAGACTACGAGGACACGCGGCACAACGCCGGCTTCTGGTGGATTGATGCCCTGGCGCGCGAACTCAAGACCACGCTGGTGCCCGAGCGCAGTTACCACGGCCTGGTGGCACGCACCACGGTGCACGGCCAGAACGTGTGGCTGCTGGAGCCGCAGACCTTCATGAACCTCTCGGGCAAGTCCGTGGCCTCGCTGGCGCGCTTTTTCAAGATCCTGCCCGAGGAAATCCTGGTGGTGCACGACGAACTGGACATTGCACCGGGCCAGGTCAAGCTCAAGCGCGGCGGCAGCCATGCCGGGCACAACGGCCTGCGCGACATCCACGGACAGCTGGGATCGCCCGACTACTGGCGCCTGCGCATCGGCATCGGCCATCCGGGCGTCAAAAGCGAAGTCGCCAACTGGGTGCTCAAGAAACCGTCACCAGACCAGCGCACGCTGATCGAGGACAGCATCGCCCACTCGCTCAAGGCCTACCCCGCTCTGTTGGCGGGGGACATGGAAAAGGGCACGCTGCTCATCCACACCACCAAACCGCCCCGCCCCAAGCCCCCTCGGCCTGTGGAGGACTGAAGAGCCACCAGTCCGTCCAGCCGTTGCGCACTGATAATGCTATCTATTCAGTAGCACACAAGGCATGAACCACTAGCGCAAGCGGTCGATTTGGCTCAAATTACGTCGGCGTGGACGCCTGCAGCCGCTGGAACTTCTGCCACAGGGTTTCGCGGCTTTCCACGTGCTGCGGGTTCACGGGAATGCAGGCCACAGGGCAGACCTGCACACACTGGGGCTCGTCGAAATGCCCTACACATTCTGTGCACTTGTTCGGGTCGATTTCGTAGATCTCCTGCCCCAGGTAGATCGCCTGGTTGGGGCACTCGGGCTCGCACACATCGCAGTTGATGCACTCGTCCGTGATCATCAGCGCCATACAGCCTCCCAGTGCACGGGGCCAAAAACAGGGGCAACGGAGCGAGCGGCGCAGTTCATGCTCCGTATTATCCCGCGCCGGTGGCATGTGCCTTGCGTGCCACACTGCAACCCACCACCGCTGACGGGGACGTTTTTACCGTTATGCTGTGTATACACATTAATTTTGACGCCCCTGCGTCCGACCTACCTGCCAACGCACCCCACCCATGGGCCTGTTTTTTCTCAAGCGGTTTGTCACCCTCCTGGCCACGTTGATTGGCGCCTCCATCGTCGTGTTCCTGGTGCTGGAAATCCTGCCGGGCAATGCCGCGCAGATTCTGATGGGTCCCGATGCCTCTCCCGATGCGGTGGCGGCTCTGGCCACCAAGCTGGGTCTGGACCAGCCCGCCAGCCTGCGCTACTGGCAATGGGTGAGCGGCCTGGTGGTGGGCAACATGGGCGACAGCTACGCCTACAGCTCGCCCGTACTCGACCTGGTGCTGGAGCGCCTGGCGCTTACCGTGCCGCTGGCCCTGATGGCCATGGTGATCACCACGGTGCTGGCATTGGCCGCCGGTGTGTACGCCGCCGCGCGCCACAACAAGCTGGGTGACGTGGGCGTGATGGGCCTGGCGCAGATCGGCATTGCCATCCCCAACTTCTGGTTCGCCATCCTGCTGATCCTGCTGTTCTCGGTGAAGCTGCAGTGGTTCTCAGCCGGTGGCTTTCCGGGCTGGACGGAAGACGCTGGCGGCAGCCCGCTAGAAGCCCTCAAAGCCCTGCTGCTGCCCGCCACTGCGCTGGCCGTGGTGCAGGCTGCCATCCTCGCGCGCATCACCCGCTCGGCCGTGCTGGAGGTGCTGCGTGAAGACTTTGTACGCACCGCCCGCGCCAAGGGCCTCACGCAGCGCGCTGCGCTGTGGGGCCATGTGCTACGTAACGCGATGGTCCCGGTCGTCACGGTGATGGGACTCCAATTTGCAGAGTTGCTTGCGGGCACCATTGTGGTCGAGAACGTGTTCTATCTGCCCGGCCTCGGGCGCCTGATCTTCCAGTCCATCTCCAACCGCGACCTGATCGTGGTGCGCAATTGCGTGATGCTGCTCGCCGCCATGGTGGTGATCGTGAACTTCGTCGTGGACATCCTCTACGCCGTGATCGACCCCCGCGTGAAGGCCTCCGACATCTGATCCATCCATGAGCGCCTCCGTCTCCCCCTCCTCTTCGTCTTCCGCACCCGGCTGGCTTCACCGCGCGTTGAGTCACCGCAGCTTCGTTATCGGAGCGGTCCTGTCGCTGCTGTTGATCCTGGCCGCGCTGCTATCGTTCGTGTGGACCCCCTGGTCGCCTTACGAGATGGACCTGGCCAATAAGCTGGCCGGCCCCTCTGCAAAGCACTGGCTCGGCACCGATGCTTTTGGCCGTGACGTAGCCTCGCTGCTGCTGGTCGGGGCGCGCAGCTCAATCCTCGTGGGCGTGATCGCAGTCGGCATCGGCCTCACCATCGGTACAGCGCTGGGGCTGCTAGCCGCCGCCAAGCGTGGGTGGGTGGAAGAGCTCATCATGCGACTTTCCGACTTCAGTTTCGCGTTTCCTGCCATTCTCTCTGCCATCATGCTCACGGCAGTGTTTGGCGCGGGTATTGTCAACTCCATCATCGCCATTGGCATCTACAACATCCCAAACTTCGCGCGGCTAACGCGTGCATCGGCAAATGCGATTTGGGGCCGGGAGTTCGTTCTCGCGGCCCGTGCCTGCGGCAAGGGGCCTTGGCGTATCACCATTGAGCATGTGCTGCCCAACATCACATCGGTGCTGATCGTTCAGGTGTCGATCCGATTCGCCATCGCCATCCTGGCCGAGGCCGCCCTGTCGTACCTGGGCCTGGGCACCCAGCCGCCCCAGCCCTCCTGGGGCCGCATGCTCAGCGAGGCACAGACGCTGATGTTCCAGGCCCCGCTGCTGGCGGTGTGGCCCGGCATGGCGATTGCGCTGGCGGTGCTGGGGCTGAATCTGCTGGGCGACGGGCTGCGCGATTTGCTCGACCCCCGCCTCTCCCGCAAACGCTGACAGCTCCGCACCGAAGACCACCTGCATTCCACGATGTCTCTGTTAGAAGTCTCCAACCTCCGCATCCGCCTGCAGACGCACCGGGGCCCCGCCGATGCCGTGCGCGGCGTGAGCTTTTCGCTGGCGCGCGGTGAAACCCTGGGCCTGATCGGTGAGTCCGGCTGCGGCAAGTCCATCACCGCCATGTCGCTCATGGGCCTGCTGCCCGAGAGCGCACAGGTCACCGGCAGCATCCGCTTTGATGGGCAAGAGCTGGTGGGCCGCACCGATGCGCAGATGTGCAAGATGCGCGGCAACCGCATTGGCATGGTGTTCCAGGAGCCCATGACGGCCCTGAACCCCGTGCACACCATTGGCCGCCAGGTGGCGGAGCCGCTGCGCCTGCACCGGGGCATGAATGCAGCAGCCGCACGCACCGAAGCGATTGCCTTGCTGGACCGCGTGGGCATCCCCAACGCCGCACAGCGCTTTGACGCCTACCCGCACCAGTTCTCGGGCGGGCAGCGCCAGCGCATCACCATTGCGATGGCGCTGGCCTGCGGGCCCGACCTGCTGATTGCCGACGAGCCCACCACGGCGCTCGACGTGACCATCCAGCAGCAGATCCTGGACCTCATCAGCGACCTGGTGGCCGAGCGCAACATGGCGCTGATCCTCATCTCGCACGACCTGGGGGTGATCTCGCAGAACGTGGACCGCATGATGGTGATGTACGGCGGCAGCGTGGTCGAAAGCGGCTCCACTGCCTCGGTCTTCTCGGCCATGGCCCACCCTTACACACGCGGTCTGTTCGCCGCCCGGCCCCACCTGGGTGCCGTGCACGCGCCCGGGCAACGCCCTCGTCTGTCCACCATTCCGGGCACGGTGCCCGAGCTGGTGGACCTGCCCGCAGGCTGCCCGTTTGCAGGGCGCTGCAGCTACACGGTGGATGACTGCCACCACAAGCAGCCCGAGGCCACGCTGGTGGCCACCGATGCCGACGGCGACCACCTGGTGCGCTGCCTGCGGCGCGAAGCCATTGCCGAGGCGCAGAGTGCGGACGTGGTCAACATCATCGAGGTGGCTGCATGACCCAGGCACCCCACACCACCGTCGCGCCAGCCACCGCGCCACTGCTCCAGGTGACCGACCTGGTGCGCGAATACACCCTGCCCCGCGAGCACCTGTTCCGTCCCCCGGGCAAGGTGCATGCGCTCAACGGCGTGAACTTCTCGATTGCCTCTGGCCGCAGCCTCGGCATCGTCGGCGAATCGGGCTCGGGCAAGTCCACCCTGGCACGGCTGGTGATGGCGCTGGATGCACCCACCTCCGGCACGGTGGAGCTGCTGGGCCGCAACCTGCACCAGTTGCCCGCCGAGCAGCTGCGCCAGGCGCGCCGCGATTTTCAGATGGTGTTCCAGGACCCGTATGGGTCGCTGGACCCGCGCCAGACCGTGGAGCGCATCGTGACCGAACCACTGCAGGCGCAAGGCCAGACCACGCGCGCCGAGCAGCGCGAGCAGGCCGCCCAGGTGCTGTCGCAAGTGGGCCTGCGCACCAACGACCTGGGCAAGTACCCGCACGAATTCTCTGGCGGCCAGCGACAGCGCATCGCCATTGCACGCGCCCTCATCACCCGGCCGCGCCTCATCGTGGCCGACGAGCCTGTGAGCGCGCTCGACGTGTCGGTACAGGCCCAGGTGCTGAACCTGATGCAGGACCTGCAGCAGCAGTTCGGCATCACCTACATGCTCATCAGCCATGACCTCGCGGTGGTCAACCACCTGTGCGACGAGGTGGTGGTGCTGTACCAGGGGCGCATCGTGGAGCGCGGCTCGCCGGGCGAGCTGTTCCGCAACGCGCAGCACCCGTACACACAGTCGCTGGTGGGCGCCGTGCCGCAGGTGTTGCCCGGCCGCGCGCGGGCGCGCCGTGCGGCAGCCGCTGCGACAACGGCAAAAACCGCATAACCACATGCAGGTGTGATGGTGTAAAAAGCTTCTTTCCTCCCCGGTAACAAATTGCACCGGGGTCTTTATGGTTGTTGTCTGGTTTTTTGTCTGGAGAGTCCGAACATGCTGAACCGCCGTACCGTCCTTGCCACTGGCGCCATCGCCGCTGTGCCCTTGACCACCTCGCTTGGCGCCCTGGCGCAAGGCCGCAAAGATGCGGTGACGCTGGCAATGACGCTGGAGCCCCCAGGCCTGGACCCCACCGCCGGTGCGGCATCTGCCATCGCCGAGATCGTTCAGTACAACATCTTCGAGACGCTCACCAAGATCAACCCCGACGGCAGCGTGTCGCCCCTGCTGGCCGAAAGCTGGGAGGTCTCGCCCGACCTCAAGACCTACACCTTCAAGCTGCGCCGTGGCGTGAAGTTCCAGAACGGCGAGCCCTTCACCGCTGCGGCCGTCAAGTTCTCGTACGACCGGGCAGGCGGCGAGAAGAGCACCAACAAGGACAAGCGCACCTTTGCCGGCATCACCACCCAGGTGGTGGACGACTACACCGTGGTGCTGCTCAACAAGGAGATCGACCCCGACCTGCTGTTCGTGCTGGGCCAGGCCACCTCCATCATCGTGGAGCCCAAGAGCGCCGACACCAACGCCACCAAGCCCGTGGGCACCGGCCCTTACCAGTTGCAGGCGTGGAACAAGGGCTCGTCGGTCGTGCTGACCGCCTGGGCCGACTACCGCGACGCCAAGTCGCTCAAGATCAAGCGCGCCACCTTCCGCTTCATCTCCGACCCAGCCGCCCAGGTCGCCGCCTTGCTGGCCGGTGACGTGGACGCCTTCCCGCGCGTCACACCGCGCAGCGTGGCGCAGTTCAAGGCCAACCCCAAGTTCCAGGTGGTGGTCAGCGGCTCGCGCGCCAAGACCATTCTGGCCATCAATAACGGCAAGAAGCCGCTGGACGACGTGCGCGTGCGCCGCGCCATTGCCGCAGCCATTGACCGCAAGGCCGTGATCGAAGGCGCGGGCGACGGCTACGGCGCACCCATCGGCAGCCACTACGTGCCCGGCGCGTTTGGCTACGTGGACACCACGGGCGTGAACCCCTACGACCCTGAAAAGGCCAAGAAGCTGCTGGCCGAGGCCGGCATCAAGACACCGCTGGAGCTGACCATGACGCTACCCCCCACGCCTTACGCCCGCCAGGGCGGCGAGGTGGTGGCGGCCCAGCTGGCCAAGGTCGGCATCATCGCCAAGATCCAGAACGTGGAATGGGCGCAGTGGCTCAGCGGCACCTACGGCAGCAAGAACTACGACCTGACCATCATCAGCCACGTGGAGCCCTTTGACCTGGGCAACTTTGCCAAGCCCGACTACTACTGGGCCTACAACTCGCCCAAGTTCAACGACCTGTTCACCCAGATCAAGAACGCCGCCCGCCCCGCCGACCGCGCCAAGCTGCTAGGCGATGCGCAGCGCCTGCTGGCCAACGATGCGGTACACGCCTTCCTGTACTCCAACCAGTGGATCACGGTGGCCAACAAGAACCTCAAGGGCCTGTGGAAAGACATGCCCGTGTTCGTGAACGACATCTCCGCGCTGTCCTGGTCCTGACAGCCACGCGCCGCAACGCGGCGCGTGCAGGAGTCAAGACTCCTAAAACAATAGCTGCCAGCGCTTTATCCAGTAGCGCTTGCAGCCTTTTTTATTGATAAACAT
>NZ_QAIM01000494.1:11033-11302 GCF_003061035.1 Acidovorax sp. HMWF018 | reverse complement strand
GCCAGGCGGCTGATGATTGGCCAGCGCGCCAGGCGCTGACGGCCAGCGCGCTGGCGCGGCGCGTGGGCGGAAGCTGAGCCTCAGGCCAGCAAGGTCACCTTCTTGAGCGGCTTGAGCACGCTCGACGGTGTCATGCCAAAGGTCTGCCGGAACATGCGGCTGAAGTGGGCCGAATCAGAAAACTCGCCGTGCAACGCCGCGTCGGTCAGGCGCGGGCTGACCGCCAGCCCCGCCATCGCCAACCGCACCTGGGACCAGACGCGGTAGCT
>NZ_QAIM01000494.1:0-10908 GCF_003061035.1 Acidovorax sp. HMWF018 | reverse complement strand
CCCGCCCCGCCTGCGGATGGCGCAGCACATGCAGGCTGCGGACGACGCGTGGGTCGAGCGGCGCCACCTCGCTATCGAGCGGGCACCGCAGCAAGGCGGGCAGGTCGAAGTGATGCAGATAACCCTCCATGGCACTGCGCGCGCCCACCGGGACTGCGACGTCCACCACCACACCCCCCTCTTGCCCGAACAGCCCCCGCAGGCCGCGCGCCTGCGCGGAATCTGGCTCTAGATACACCAGCGCCACCACTTCACCACAGGGGTCGAACAGGTGCTCCACCCCGGCATCGACCAACGCGCTGTGGCAGGTCTCCACACGCCCTGCCCCCCAGTGCACCGCAAACCGGCCCGAGAGCCCCATCAACAGCACCGGCGATGCATGGCAGTGCCAGCCCGTGGCCGGGATCTCTCCGACGTAGAGCGCGCGGTCAGTGCCAAGGGTCAGTGTGTTGCGTGCTGGCATAGCCCAAACCTACAAGTTTTTTTACCGCGTTCTCCGTAGCCTTGCCTCTCCCGCCAGGGGCCGAGCGTGTGTTGAGGCTTGTAGCAGCAGTCCCTGGCGTGCACGCAGCCATATCCTTGGAGAACGCTTCTTGAAACGCATCGTTATTTCTGTCGCAACGGCTCTGGTACTGGGCACGGTCGGCCTCTACTACGGGGCACCTTCGCTGTTCAAAGAGCCTCTGCTCAGCGCCAATCGCCATCTGTCAGGCCTGGAAGAAAAAACCGCTGATGCGGCCATGCACACCGTCCACTACCTGGATAACGGCACTCCCCCAAACCCCGCGTCGGTTCACAGCAGTGACACACCCATCGTTCTGCTGCACGGCATTTTTGCGGAGAAAGACCATTGGGTGGATTTTGCGCGACCGCTCACCGGCCAGTACCGGGTGATTGCCCCAGATATCCCGGGCTTTGGCGAGAGCACACGGCGAGACGACCAGCCCTACGACTACGCCGCCCACGTCACGCGGCTGGCCGCGTTTCTGGACGCGCTCGGCCTTGCGAGAGTGCATCTGGCGGGCAACTCGATGGGCGGCACCATCGCCGCTCTCTTTGCTTTGCAGCATCCCGAGCGCGTGGCCAGCGTGGCGTTCATCGGCGCACCCCACGGCATTCGCTCGCCCCAGCCCAGCACCATGGACCGCCTCATCGACACCGGACAACGCCCGCTGGTAGCCCACGATGCCGCAGCCTTCGGTGCCATGATGGATCTGGTGTTTGAAAAGCGCCCCTTTTTGCCCTACCCCATCCTGTACGCCTCCGAGCAGGACGCGCTGCGCAACGCTGCATCCAACACCCGCCTGTGGGACGCGCAGCTGAAAGACCGCTATCTGCTGGAACAACACCTGGCCCGCCTGCGGCAGCACCCCACCCTGGTCCTGTGGGGCGACAGCGACCGCGTGTTCGACCGAAGCGGCCTTCAAACAGTGCAGAAGCTGCTTCCGCAGGCACACATCGCCGCGCTGCCTGGCATCGGGCACCTGCCCATGATGGAAGCCCCCGCCGACACGGCACAACGGTATGCGCGCTTTCTGGAGCAATCGAGCGCCCCTCAAGCCGCCAAGCATGCACATTTCAATAAAAAATAGCCGCAAGCGCATGTGCTATATGCGCTTGCTGCTATCAATTAAATAGCAATGGTGAGGCGAGCTGGAGGGCCTTGGTCCACCAGCTCGACGACCTCACCCCCGGCGTGGCTTGCGCGCTTTGCCTTTGCTGGACTTACCCGCCACCGCCTTCTTGACCGATGCTTTGAGCGACTGGATCGGCGAACGCGCGGCCCGCTCGCGGGTCAGGCCTGCCTGCTCGGTGGCAGATGGACCTGCGGCCTTGTCGGCCTTGCGTCCGCCGGACCGACCACCCGCCTTGCGGGCACCACCACCAGCCCCCTCGGTACCCACACCCTTGTCCTTGAGCGCGCGGCCCAGCAGCTCCTCGCCTTCACGCACCAGGCGGAAGTCGATCTTGCGGCCATCCAGGTCCACGCGGCTGACCTGCACCCGCACCCGCGCGCCGATGGCGTAGCGGATGCCGGTGCGCTCGCCGCGCAGCTCCTGGCGCGCCTCGTCGAACTTGAAGTATTCGCCGCCCAATTCGGTGATGTGCACCAGCCCCTCGACGTACATCGCGTCCAGCGTCACGAAGATGCCGAAGCTCGTCGCAGCACTGACCACGCCACTGTATTCCTCGCCCAGGTGCTCGCGCATGTACTTGCACTTGAGCCAGGCTTCCACATCGCGGCTGGCCTCGTCGGCGCGGCGCTCGTTGGCACTGCAGTGCAGGCCGGCGGCCTCCCAGGCCTGGGTGTCGCGGCTGGGCGGTTTCACATCCTTGCGTGGCTTGGTGCCAGGTGCGGCCACGCGCGCAGCCAGACGTTTGGCCAGCTTGGCATGGGCTTCGCCGGGTGTGGGCAAGGACGGCAGCGCGTACTTCGTCTTGCTCAGGATGGCCTTGATGACCCGGTGCACCAGCAAGTCGGGATACCGACGAATGGGGCTGGTGAAATGGGTGTAGGCATCGAACGCCAGGCCGAAGTGGCCGCTGTTGATGGGCGTGTAGATGGCCTGCTGCATGGAGCGCAGCAGCATGGTGTGGATCTGCTGTGCGTCGGGCCGATCCTTGGTCGCCGTAGCAATCGCCTGGAAGTCGCCCGGCTTGGGGTCGTCGCCAATCGTCATGCCCACAGCCATGGCCTTGAGGTAGTTGCGCAGGATCTCCTGCTTCTCGGGCGTGGGGCCTTCGTGCACGCGGAACAGGCCCGGCTGGCCACCCTGTGCAATGAAGTCGGCGCTGCACACGTTGGCGGCCAGCATGGCTTCCTCGATGAGCTTGTGCGCGTCGTTGCGGGTGCGCGGCACGATCTTTTCGATGCGGCCGTTTTCGTCACACACAATTTGCGTCTCGGTGGTCTCGAAGTCCACGGCGCCGCGCGCCTGGCGCGCGATGAGCAGCGCACGGTACACGTCATGCAGGTTGAGCAGGTCCTTGACACGGTCCTTGCGCTTGCTGGCTTCCGGGCCGCGCGTGTTGGCCAGGATGGCTGCGACTTCGGTGTACGTGAAGCGCGCGTGGCTGAACATCACGGCCGGATAGAACTGGTATGCGTGCACCTCGCCCTTGGCGGTGACCAGCATGTCGCAGACCATGCACAGGCGCTCCACCTCGGGGTTGAGCGAGCAGAGCCCGTTGCTGAGCTTCTCGGGCAGCATGGGGATCACGCGGCGCGGAAAGTACACGCTGGTGGCACGGTCGTAGGCATCGATGTCGATGGCGCTGCCCGTTTCCACATAGTGGCTCACGTCGGCAATCGCCACCAGCAGACGCCAGCCCTTGCTGCGGCCGACCTTGGCGGGCTCGCAGTACACGGCATCGTCGAAGTCGCGCGCGTCTTCGCCGTCGATGGTGACCAATGGCACATCGGTCAAGTCCACGCGGCGTTTCTTGTCCTGCGCGCGCACCTTGTCGGGCAGCTCCTTGGCCTGGGCGAGACACTCGGCAGAGAACTCGTGTGGCACGCCGTACTTGCGCACCGCGATCTCAATCTCCATGCCAGGGTCGTCCACTTCACCGAGCACTTCGGTGATACGCCCCACAGGCTGGCCGAACAGGGCCGGAGGTTCTGTCAGCTCAACCACCACGACCTGCCCGGGCTTCGCGGCGCCCGTGGCGCCCTTGGGGATCAGTACATCCTGGCCATAGCGCTTGTCTTCGGGAGCCACGAGCCACACACCGCTTTCCTGCAGCAGTCGGCCGATGATGGGCTGGGGTGGACGCTCGATGATTTCCACAACGCGGCCTTCGGGACGGCCACGGCGGTCCTGGCGCACGATGCGCACGCGCACACGGTCCTTGTGCAGGACTGCGCGCATTTCGTTCGGGGGAATATAGATGTCGCCTTCGCCATCGTCGCGGATGACGAAACCGTGTCCATCACGGTGCCCTTGCACGCTGCCTTCGATCTCTTGCGACAAATGTGTGGCTGGCTGCGTGCCGGGGGTGGAATTTTTGTTATACAATCTTAGTCTTTCCGTGCGACACGTAACGTGTCGTTCTGAATGAGGTAGCTGCCTCGTTAAATATTAGCAATTTACTCACCCGCTTCGGCGGGCATAAAACAGATGCTCGGCTCACCCCGATCATCCCACAGCTTGATCCGCAAGGACGGGCTTTAATAGAAGATAGACGGGCAACCGAGCTATCTCATCAAGGTCACTCTATCGAGTGACTTTGTATTGAAAGCGGCAGAGATGCCGTTTGTGGCGCTCGCGCACATAGCCGACGAGCACGCCACAAGCGGAGCTTTGTCTGCCGCGTGCGCAGCTCGTTTCTGAGTAAACTATTCAGAGCGTCCTGCTCTGATCTGCCTTGTCATACATCCGGCAACGGACCGCTGTGACCTCGCGTGCGACCGCGAGTAGCCTAGAGTGGCATGCAGGGACAGCAATGACCCTGTGTGAAGCCCACTCAACAATGAACCCCTACTTCGGTAGCAGCTACGCCCGCGAGGGTGTAACTGGAAGCTGCCAGCAGAAAGGCGGCCAAGGGGGCTAGGCTAGTTCCATATGGGCAACATAAGTGAACCATCGTCAGAACCTGGGTGAAGATTGAACGGCCAAATCTGCTGATAGGCCGTAACCAAAAGGTGCGCTGCTGGCTATTCCTGTGGAAAGTGGGAATACGTCGTCAAAATGCAGCCCCAGGAAAGATGGGTCCTAAATGGAGAGATCGAAGCGGCGCAAACCGCCAAGATCGGTAGATCAGGGAACGTGGTAAGCCCCACCACCCGCCTGCGTGCTTCGGCACGCAGGCAGGGAAGCCGCAAGGCAACCTGTTGGATGAGGGGGTATGGGATGGTGGAAAAAGCGAACGGCTGCCTGTAACGGGTGGCATAGGGGTTCCAACTTTGCCCCAACGCGAAAGCGTGCAAACTTCCACTTGGTGCAACCGTCGCGAGACGGCTGTCTAAGTTCAATCGACCCCGAAGGGATGCTCAATTCCCCTTCGGGGGAGAAGTGCGTCCTCGATGGGTCTAACTCAAAGAGGAAAGCATGAGAAAACTTGCTGGCAACAGCGAGCCTGCATCCTCACGCGAACCCGCCAACTGGCACGCCATTGACTGGCAGCGAGTTGAAAGGTTTGTGCGAACGATGCAGCAAAAGATCGCGAAGGCGACGCAAGAACAGGATTGGCGGCGGGTGAAAGCCCTCCAACGATCCTTGATCCACTCGCACTCCGCCAGAGCTCTGGCGGTAAGGCGGGTGACCGAAAACCAAGGCAAGCGAACGGCAGGGGTCGATCGCCAACTTTGGGACACTCCGCTCCTGAAATGGGCGGCAATCGGTTTGTTGAAACAGCAACGAGGGTATAGGCCCCTGCCCTTGCGGCGGGTCTACATCCCAAAATCGAACGGGAAGGAGCGCCCCCTGGGCATTCCAACCATGTTCGACCGGGCCATGCAGGCACTTCACCTGCTAGGACTAGAGCCCGTGGCGGAAAGCACGAGCGACCCGAACTCCTATGGGTTCAGGAGAAATCGCTCCACGGCCGATGCCATGGGCCAGATATTCGTCTGCACATCCAAAAAGGCTTCGGCCCCATGGGTGCTGGAGGCGGACATCCGAGGCTGTTTCGACCACATCAATCACGACTGGCTGGTGCGCCACGTCCCCACGGACAAGGCAATCCTGCGCAAGTGGCTGAAAGCCGGGGTGATCCACCAGGGTCACTTCTCGCCGACTGACGAAGGAACGCCGCAAGGCGGCATCATTTCGCCAACCTTGGCGAACATGTGTCTGAACGGGCTCGAATCCGGCTTGGCCGCGCACCTCAAAGCGCGGTTCAGGTCTCGCGCCTTGAAGCTGAAAGTCAATGTAATCCGGTACGCAGACGATTTCGTCATCACCGGCGACTCCAAGGAGTTGCTGGAGACAGAAGTCAGGCCGTGGATCGAAGCATTCCTCGCACAACGAGGGTTGCAACTGTCGCCGGAGAAGACAAGGGTCGCCCACATTGATGACGGCTTCAACTTTCTGGGGTGGAATTTCCGCAAGTACGCGGGAAAACTACTCATCAAACCAAGCAAGAAGAACGCGCAAGCGCTCTACAGCAAGGTCAGGGAGATCGTAAAGACACATGCGATGGTGAAGCAGGAGGATCTCATCGCCAAACTGAACCCTATCCTTCGGGGCTGGGCGCAGTACCACCATCCGGTGGTGGCAAAAGAAACCTTCAACAAGATGGACAACTTGATCTACTGGCGGCTTGTCCGCTGGGCGAGACGGCGCCATCCAAACAAGTCCCCGAAGTGGTGTGCGAACCGTTACTGGCAGCGCATCAACGAGAGGAATGAGTTCGCTGCAACCGTCAAGACGGCAGAAGGTCCATTCACGAAAAAGCTGTTGAAGCTCGCGGATACAGAGATCGTGAGGCACGAGAAGATCAAGGCGGACTACAACCCCTTCGATCCATCGTGGGAAGCGTACGGCGAAAAATTGAGGACGAAGCGCATGCTGCGAAGCATCGCGTACAGGGCCGAAACAACTATGCTGTATGTGTCCCAGGCGGGGCAGTGTGCACTTTGCGCACAGCCCTTGGACTACGAGAGCGGATGGCACGACCACCACATTGTTCGCAAAGTGGATGGCGGGTCGGATGCTCTCTACAACCGGGTGCTACTGCACCCGGTCTGCCACATCAGACTGCACGCCTTGGGTCTGACGGTAGCGAAACCGGCCCCACATGGGGCTTCGAGTCCGAAGAAGGCGAAAACTTAGGGTACAATCTGAGTCTTCGCACAATACGGACAGTGTTGTGCTTGAGCCGGATGCGGTGAAAGTCGCAAGTCCGGTTCTTAGGGGGGGATGGTTCAGTAATGAACTGTCCCTACCCTCCTGAAATGCCCAGGTGGCGGAATTGGTAGACGCACTAGTTTCAGGTACTAGCGAGTAACATCGTGGAGGTTCGAGTCCTCTCCTGGGCACCAAGTTTAACGAGAACCAGCGATGGTTTTCAAAATATCGAAGCCGCTGTACACCCAGCGGCTTTTTTATTTGCTGATATGTTTTGCGCGCTCTGCTGCGGCCAAAGATTTTTGAGCCGATGGCACATTTTTTTGAAAACTCTCCAGAAGCCCGAATTTCTTGTCCTATAATTCGAGGCTGATCTGAAAGCCCAGGTGGCGGAATTGGTAGACGCACTAGTTTCAGGTACTAGCGAGTAACATCGTGGAGGTTCGAGTCCTCTCCTGGGCACCAAACATATAAAAAGCCGTTGCATCCGCAACGGCTTTTTTGTTTTCAAACCATCAAAGCAAAGAAAAAAACGAGACCGCCAGCGGTCTCGTTTTTCGTTCTGTCTGCTGCCCTGAGGGTACACGCGCCGCGGCGCGCGCCCCAGCCCTTCAACTACTTGCGCAGCAGCGTCTTGAGCACGTTCTGCAAACGGCGTGCGTTCGCCGCATCGCTATTGCTCGCCAGCACGCGCGCCACATCCTGGCCCCAGGTCTGGGTGGGCGCAGGGTCGTTGCGGCGCGTCAGCAACTGCAGTTGCAACATCCGCCGCGCAGCAATGTGCTCGGCAGGCGTTGGGGCCTCGGCCGCCATTTCAAGGCGCAGCAGCGCTTCTGCCGCATCGCCCTTGGGCGCAGCCGACAATGCCTGTGTCCAGGCACTGCGCACCGACGCCGTCACACCCGAACCCAAATCTTGCGTGCCGGGTACCAGCGCAGCATCGCGCTTTTCCCATGCGGTCAACAGCTGGGTCAAGGCTTCGCCGTGGGCCTGTGCAGCCAACTTCTTCAGAGCCAGCTGCGCGTGCTCCATCGCCTCGCGCTGAGCACGGAATGCCGTGTCCCCCAAGCGAGGGCCACGGTCCTCGAAGGCTGGACGATCACCAAAACGGCCTCCACGGTCAGCGCGATCGCCCATGCGGCCATCACTGCGTGGGCCGCGGGCACCGTCACGGTCGCCAGGACGACCATCGCGGCGGTCTCCGGGTCGCGCACCACGGCCGAGGGCCACCGGAGCGTCTTTCTTCATGCCAGGGCGATCATCCCCACGCACCGCCACGACAGGTCTTGCGACAGGCTTGGGGGCTGCAGGTGTCGGCGCGGGCGCGGCTGCAGCGGTGTCACCACCTTCCGCAGCCTCGGCAGAGGCCTCTGCTGCAATTTCAGTAGCAGCTGGAGCAGCCGGAGCAGCATTCGCCTGCGCTTCAGCATTCGACTGGGCATCCTTGTTGGCCGTGGCGACCGCTTCAGCCGCCTGGGCCTGGCCGCGCAATGCAGCCTCCAGCGCCTGCATCGCGGCACGGATCTGCTGCGCATCACCCGTGGCGTTGGCAGCTTCCAGGGCCTTGGAGGCGTCCAGAACGACGCGGTCCCGCGCGCTCAGTTCGGTGACAGCACGGTCACGATCCGCCGACTTGCGGTTGAACGCTTCATCAATAGGCTTGCGGAAAGCGTCCCACAGCTTTTGCTCGTGCTTGCGGTCCAGCGGCACGGTCTGTGCCTCAGCCTGCCAGCGCTGTTGCAACGCCTTGACGGCATCGATGCGCAAAGCGGGTGCCGCGCCCAAGGCTGTGGCCTCGTCGATCATCGCGTGACGACGCGCCAGACTTTCCTTCTGTGCAGCCTCCAGGGGTGCTGCGGCCAGGGCAATGGCCTGTTTCCACAGGGGCTGCAGCTCTGCAAAAATCTTCTCGCCCACATGCCCGCCTTCGCGCCAGCGGTCGCCGAACTGATACAGCGAGCGGTTGATGGCCTTCCAGTCGCCCGATGCAGCGTGTTCTTGCGCCCAGGCCTTGACCTCTTCGATCAGCGCCAGGCGCTGAGCCTTGTGCTCGGCCGCTTCAGTGCGGATCTTGTCCAGCCAGGCCTCGACCACCTTGTGCGCCGCGTTGCAGGCTTCATCAAATTTCTTCCACAGGGCGTGGTTAGGCGCACCACCCTGGTCTGCCTGCTTCCACTGGTCTCGCAGATTGCGCAGGGTCTCCTGCATCTTGCGGCCACCCAGGGCCTGGCCCTCGGGGCGGTTGAGCAGCGCTTCGGCCTTGGCCACCAGGTCTTCACGCACCTGGTCGGCACTCCAGCGTTGCCAGCCTTCCAGCTCACCGGCAGCCACCAGCGCCGTGTGCACCTGCTGCTCCAGGGCGTTGTCAATGTGTTTGCCATGCACCTTGAGCACGGCGCGCAGCGCAGCCGCTGCGCCAGCGCTGGCCTTGCCGTGGCCTTCGGCGGTTTCTTTTTCGAGCGTCGCCAGCGCATCGCGCACCAGTTGGTGCGCCTTTTCGATCACCTCTGGCGCCACCTTGGGTTTGGCGACGCGGGCTGGCTTGCTGGCCGCTGCTGAAGCAGCCGCAGCGGCGGCGGCTTCCGTGGGCAGGCCACGGGCAGCGCGCAATTCGTCCGCCCACACCGGCACGGGAGGCAGGGGCGCGGAGACATCTTCTGCCGCGGCAGCCGCCTGGGCGACTGCGGGCTGAAAAGCCTCCCACACCACCAGCAACTGGGTGCGAGAGGCATCCAGCAAAGGGGGGAACCGCGCTTCGACGCTCGCCCAGCTCGCATCGCCCGTGAGCTCCTGGGCCTGCTCCTGCCAGCGCGCGACATCGGCGCGCAGCAGCTCCAGCGCAGCATGGGCATCACGCCAGGGTTTGGTGGAGAGCACTTCAATGCGCTGCGCCAGCAGCACAGCGGCCTCGCGCTGCACCTGCACGCGGTGCTGCAGATCTTCAATGACCTTCACACGGTCCGCCAGCTGCACCTTGAGCAGCGACAGCGGCTCGCGCGACAGAGGCGCACCCGCCTTGGCGGCATCCCGCTGCCAGGCCAGGGCATCTGCAATATTGAGCTTGGGGGCCGCCAGCAGTGCCTGGGCCTTGTCCGCCCATTCGGCCGCAATAGCCTCTTGCCCCTTGGCACGGCGGATTTCGTCCAAACGTTCGCGCACGGCGCGGGCTGCGCCCTTGTCACGTCCGCTCAACTCCTTGAACACCTCCTGCAGCTGCTCAGGCGCTGGCTGCGTGGCCAGCCAGTCACGGATGCGGGAAGCGCGCTCACCCGACGTAGCGGCAGAAAAAGCGCCGCCGGTCAGCGCATCGAGCGGGTGCGGCTCGTGGGTTTTGGCCGGGGCCGGATTCACTTCAGGTGCGTCGGACATTTTGCTGCGGGAAAAAAATGGAAACATGGATCCAATGGATTACGAAGGCATCCCTGGCGCAGAGCCTGGGGCCGTGCCCGAGCGACCGCACCATGCGCACGCCAGGGCAACAAAAGGGCTATTTTCACCGGATTGGGCCGACAAGCCGTGGCGGGGAGCATCATCCACACCAGCCAGGTGATCTGGCACAAGGCTCTGCGAGGCAGGCCGCCCCGCTGATGGACCTCTGCGAGAACGCCGCGCGACACTCCGGGCGAAGGGTCGCCGCTCTAGGGAACAGCCCCCATTATCTATATATAAGACAGCGCCGCCCACCCACAAGGCAAAGCACCAATAAGAAAGCCCGACGAGCAGTGCCTGAAGGGCCTGCCCGCCGGGCTTGACGGCTGACACAACGGTCTTTGCCATCGGTCGCGATGCGGAGAGAAAGGTCCGCATGGCGAGGAGGCAAGGTATTGCCTCCAGGGGTTGCCATGGAAGCGGCATCTGCTGCACCTTGGCACTGAATGCCCTCGGAGGGAGACTTCGCTTCGTCTGGCGATGCCTGAAATCTACAGGCGCCTCCACCTTATCAAACTCACTCGGCCAACTCAAATCGGATTCTCAATGGCGGAGAAAAGCCCGATTGAATTTGACATGGTGATGTTAGCCACCACCGACCCACCCACAGCGCTGAACGGCCTCTCACCCCACAAAAACTGTGATTTTTCACATGTTTTTCATAATTTTTATGTCTTAAAAATAGTTT